>JANMYC010001080.1:0-4414 GCA_031381715.1 Saprospiraceae bacterium | reverse complement strand
TGGGCGATGCCTGCGGTGAGTTCGCCGAGGGAAGCGAGTTTTTCGGATTGGATGAGTTGCGCTTGGGTAGCTTTGAGGTCGGTCAAAGATTTCTCTAATTCAGTGGATTTTTGAGCCAATTCATTGGTTCTTAGTACTACTTTCTCTTCCAAAAGCACGTTTTCTTCTTTTAATTTTTGGGAGCGATAATGAGAATAGACTCTTATAGAAAGCAATAAAGCCACTGCATAAAACAAATAAGCCCAAACCGTCTTCCACCACGGCGGTGTGATGATGATGAGATATTTCTCCTCCGACCAAACCCCCGAATTATTAAAAGCCTTGACATGAAACAAATATTCTCCTGGCGGCACATTGATATAAGATGCTCTTTTTTCACCATCAGTGGGTCGCCAATCGGGGTCATAGTTTTCGAGTTTAAAAAGTACTCGATTATCCGCTGGATTGGAGTAGTGAATGGCATTTATATCAAAAGAAAAAACATTTTCATTGTGTTTTAATACCAATTCCCTCTCTGCCGAAAAGGGACTGCGGGAACCCCCACCATTATTCGATAGCTTACCAACTATTTGGAGGTCGCTGATGCTGATTTGGGGCGGGAACGGGTTGCCCCTCACATCTCCTTCATTGATGGCATAATATCCTTTGCCCTTTACAAAGAGAATTTTACCGTTTGTAACATAGTTATTATTGGCGATTGAGCCGTTGTCGGTATCCAAAACTTTGATAAAATCGCGAGTGGGATTAATTTTAAAAATGGTGGAATTTGATCCTACCCACAAGTTTTTACGTTCATCTTCTTGAACATCATCCACTCTATCCGATATTGTCTGTTTATACGGCACCTTAAAAAGGCTAAATTTATCCGCACCCGCGTCATATTGGTAAAGCCCAAAGTCAGTGCCCAACCAAATAATCCCAAAAGCGTCTTTCAAAATACAATTGATGGGGATACCTTTTAAATAATTTTTTATTTTACCCGTAAATGGGTTGAGTTGAGTCAAGCCTCCATTGGCACCAATCCACACTTTGTCCTTGTTTTCTGTGAAGACAACGGAAATAGATATATTATTGGAGTTGAGAGAGTCGCCAATGCTTTGGAAATGGACAATTTTACCCGTATTTAAAAGGAGTAAGTCCAAACCTTTTTCAGTGCCAATCCATAAATTATCACCATCTTCATGCACAAAATCAACGTAATTGGATATAATACTGTTCGTATTATTGGCATCATGCCTCAAATGGGTAACCAATTCAGTTTGTTTATCAAAACAATCCAAACCCTCGGCATTGGTGCCAATCCAAATTTTATTTTTTTTACCCACCGAAAATTGCTTATTCAGATAAGAGCCTTTTGAAAAAGGACTGAGACTTTTAGAATTATTTGGATTGTGGGAATATGCTTTGATTGCGCCAGTTTTAGAATCACGCCGAATCAGCTCAGTACCACTCAAAAACCAGGTGACATCCGACGATTCTCTCTGCATACCACTGATAGGCAAATTAGTGGCTTTGAAAACCAGTTTCTTGAAGTAAGGATCAAATTGATAAAGACTATCTTTGGTGGATATCCAAAGTAAGGAATCCCTTGAAATAAAAGCCGTGGATATTTCACTATTGTTATAATTCTTTTCAATGTCAAAGTGGATTGTTTTTCCCGTTTTATAATTGAAAAAGCAAATACCCAAGTCATTGCCTATCCATATTCTTCTTGCCCCGTCTTCCTTTATAAATGCTTTGACATCCGTATAATTCCTACCCGCTATCAAAGGCGGACCACTGAGCTTATTGGGTTGCCGAGGGTCATAAATAAGCCTTTGAAATAAACCTTTGGCTCTATCCATAAAATGCAAACCATCCCCCTCAGTACTGACCCAAAAAGTACCTTTGCTATCCTCAAATATTGCTTTTACATTATCATTAATTAGAGAATTAGGGTTATTCGTTTCATGGGCGTATTTTTTAAACTGTCCATTCGCGGGGTCAAAACGGTTGAGTCCACCTTTAGTTCCTAACCATAAAATGCCTTTTTTATCTTCGTATAAAACATTAACTTCATCATTACTTAAGCTGTACGGGCTATTATTTTCGTGCTGAAATCGGGTGAATTTGCCAGTATTTATGTCATCCAAACGATTCAACCCGCCGGATGTACCAACCCATAAAATGCCCTTTTTATCCTTTAAAATGCTGTTAATAGCGGTGGAACTCAAGCTGTTGATATCTTTTGGGTTGTTTGAGAAATGCTTAAAAGCTCCTGTTTTAGGGTCTAAACAATGCAGTCCAGAGAAGATGGAAGAAAACCATATCAATCCACTATTATCAGCATAAACCGTTTGGATACTATTGTCAGAAGACCGGTTATCATCTATCAAATACCGTTTTGTCTCGTATCCGTCGTAACGGTACAAGCCGTTATCTGTTGCAAACCATACGTAACCAAGAGGGTCTTGCGACATGCTTTTTATTTGAATACCTTTTAAATATGGAATGGATTTAAAAAGTGCATCCTGAGCGAATGCGGAAGTAATGGTTAAAAAAGCCAATAAGGCACAGAAGTGTAGTTTTATTTTCATTATTTTCACTGGTATTTTTCACAAAATAAGCATAATTTTTTTAGTGGGCAAAACAAAATAATAGGTGGAATTTAAGCCCTTGAAATTTGAATAGAGTGTTTTTTACTTCTAAAATTAAATTATGCTCGTGTTTGCCTGAATGGTAAAAGCATTTATTAGTTTTGAAACCATACAAAAAAACTTTATTAGGTATTTTAAGCCACGAACCTGCCTTTGTCGGCAGACAGGTTCATCGGATTACACGAATTACACGAATTTACGTGTTGACAATTTTAACTAATTTTACGAATAAATTGCCCTTAAGGGCAATTTTAGTGTTATTCGCTTTAATTCTGTCAACATCTAAATTAGTGTAATTCGTGTAATCTGATGAACCTGTCTGCCGACAAAGGCAGGTTCGTGGCTTAATAACTTTTATGTATGGTTTCAAATTATTAGTTAAAATACTGAGTGGTATAACCTCTATTAATACCTTAATTTGCAATTTGTAAACTGTAATTAAAAACATTAATGAGCTAATCGGGCAGGTTTTTTTGAGATCAAATTGTTATTCATTTTTTGATGTTCCTTAAAATTGATAAAATGCAAGATTTTACTCCCCAATACTGAGGGGGGTGACTTTTTTTTTAAAATGTTAAAATAGTATCAATATTTGCCAAAATAGTAGAGACAAGGTATTGAAAATTATCTTTTATTTGCACAAGTCTTTAACTGATGCTATTTTTCAATTTTAAAAGAAATCATGGAAATTTCAATTCACAACTGGATGCGGGCAGAAACCATTGAAAAAACGGTGAAACGCATTGCCAAATTAGGCTACGATAAAATCGAAATTCAAGGTACGCCCGAGCAATACGATACGGCTAAAGTCGGTCAATTACTCAAAGACCACGGCATCGGCTGCTGGGGTTCAGTCACTTTGATGCTCGGCGAGCGCAATCTATTGGCAAAAGACAAAATGCAACGCGCCAATTCAGTGCAATACGTCAAAGATGTAGTGCGTATGGTCAAAGAATTGGACGGGCAAATGGTGTCGGTTGTGCCCGCTACGGTCGGTAAAATAATCCCCGACGGACGTCCCGAAGAAGAATGGGAATGGGCTGTGGAAGGCATGAAAGAAATTTATAATTATGCTGAAAGTCTCGGCATTTTAATCGGCATTGAACCCATTAACCGTTTTGAGACTTATTTTATCAATCGCGGTGACCAAGCATTGGCATTGGCGGAAGCCGTGGGACCCAATTGCGGCGTTTGTTTGGATACGTTTCACATGAATATTGAAGAAGATGATATTTATGCGGCTATTCGCCGAGCGAAAGGTCGTCTTGTCGGTTTTCACGTAGCCGATAATAATCGGATGGCACCCGGCATGGGCACTTTGAATTGGCGTAAAATCATCAAAACGCTGCAAGAAATTGGCTATGATAAGGTATTATCAGTCGAGTTTTGTTCGCCTTTGGACAGGACTCCTGCCAATCCTTATCCCAATTCCATCGAAGCAAATCCTAAAGGTTTGAGCGCAGAGCAAAAGAAATTCTTGGAAGATCACGGCAGTTCAGCGGTTACAGAAGCGTTTTATAGTATGCTTTCTAAAAAATCGATTCGGAAATTACGTCCGTTGATTTGATTTATCCCCTCAGTATAAAACCCAAAAGCCAGTTGTTTTACAAGACTTTTGGGTTTACCTTTGTATTCTTATAAAACGCTATTATTGTATTTTTAAAAATACTACCTTAAACTTTAGAAATAATAATGAAATGGAACTAAAAATTGATAAAAAAAAGTCTCTTGTTGTAAATCCTGAAAGCCCGACGGTGCAGGGTCTGATTAAAATGCTG
>JANMYC010001255.1:0-2993 GCA_031381715.1 Saprospiraceae bacterium | reverse complement strand
TTAAATCCTTGAATTTGCGTTCCGGAACCTACACATATTTGATTGAAGGTAGATGGGGTAGGGACTTGGCGAGCAACCGCTTTGTGGTGGTGAGGTGAGGGTTTTAACCCGAATTCCAGCAAATAAAAGATGTAATTTTGCCTATTAATTTTATTATTTGTTTTTAAAATATATTTCAACAGTGTAGCTGCGCGATTTTTTTAGTGTTAGATTTGTAAAAACTATACTAAAAAAATGAGAAAACGAAGAACACGGCAACATATCATCGAGGATTTGGGTTTTAATCATGTTGAGAGGCAAGTGATTTTAATAGGAGGTATCATTCAACGATATTTCAAAGACTATGGTTATGATGGTGAAATTCAAACTTTTGATGAGAATGGTTTGTATGAAACGGGATACGCGCTTTTTCAGCTTAAATCCACTGATTACCCTAAGCGTTATAAAAATGATGAATCTCTACTTATTGACTTGTCAAAAAGAGATTTAGAACTGTGGTTATACGAAGATGTGCCAGTAGTTTTAATTCTTTATTGTGCAAATTGGGATAAAGCCTATTATGTAGAACTCTCAAGTTATTTTAAAAAAAATAAAATTGATTTAACAGAAGTTCGTAAATTTGTACGTATCCAAATCCCTATTCAAAATATATTTGACACAGAGGCTGCTCAATTAATAAGAGCTTTAAAAAATAGAAAATGAAATGGAAAGATTTAGAATATACAAAGACTTGGATGTATCCTACAAAGAGGTAGAAGATGCACTTATACAGTTAGGCTTCAAAAATATGTCAACTGCTAATCAGTTTTATTTTGTTGAAGATATTCACAAAGCCGTTTTTAAAATGCCTTTAAAAAAAGGAGCGGACATTGTCTTGAAAGCCCACTTTGCGGCAAACTCTTATGGTTTGTGGGCAACAGGTGTGATTAAAGATATTCATGATTTTGCAAAAATCATTGAGAAAAACCGCAAATTGGAGTCAATCAAAAATATTTCATAAACAAAAGATTGATACAATGACAACGCCTCCAAGTATATATTTAGAAGTACCCATTACCTATGGGGAGATGATTGAATCGCTCATTAAGTTGGGGTATCATAGAGAAGTTGATGGTAAAATTAATCGTTTTATAAATGAAAAGTTTAAGTCTGAAATTAAATTACCTTTAAAAGATTTAAATGAAACAGTTGAAAAGATTTATGTAGCGGGATATTCTTATCGTTTGTATCTGCAAAGTGTTATTAAAAAGGAAGAGGACTTAATCAAGATGATTCAAAAAAGTCGTCTAAAAAAGAATAAAGCAGCGGATGTCTCCAAGGGATGTTGATAATTGTATTTAAAAAGTACATTTATTACACCAACACACCCTCTTTTATTTCACTTAAAAACCTTTCAAGCCCTTTGCGCTTCGCATCATCGAGCGTGTAAGAGATGTTTTTAGTGAAATATTCTTTTAAATCAAACTCGAAATATTGGGTCGGAAGAATATAAATCAGCTCTTGAATGTGTTGTAAACCCGTATTTAATGCTTTATTAAACTCTTTGATGAAACTTTCAGGCAATTTTTTATTGGATACCCATGCCGCAAAAACGAATGGCAAACCCGTCCAATCCTGCCAAATTTCACCTAAATCATAAATGAAATCGAAGCGCATTTCTAAGCCAATGGTTTTGTCGCCGATGGCTAAATACGCTGCATCGGGTTCTGGCTTATCGAGATACCCCTCAGTAGAAGTCAATAAAATGGGGTTTATTTGCCAATATTTTTTCAATAAAATCTTCGTTAGAGCCACTGATGTTTTGGAATGATAATCCAAATACACCTTTTTTACGCCCGTTATAGGTATATTTGAATATAAACAGACCGTTTTAACCGCTCCAACTGAACCAATACAGTAATCCGAAATAATATGCGGCGTGCTCAAATCGGGAATAGCCGCCACCGGTATCAAGCCCAAATCTGCCTCGCCTGACTCCAACTTAGCCGCGCATACTGAGGGGATATTCAAACTCAATTCTATTTGCTCTTGTACGGGACTTTGAAAAATGCCATATAAAAAAGGCTTAGTATTGAGATAACTGACTGCTGTGACTTTATATTTTTTCATATAGTGGTGCGGAAGTCCAGTTCCGCTCTGATTTTTAACAACAAACACATCTTCAGTGCGGAACCTGAGTTCTGCACTACTTGCCTAAATGCCTTAAATCGTTCTCCGTTTCAAAAACAAACTCTCCATCTATCAAGTGCGCTTTGTACAAACAGGTGTTTTGATGCTTAAAATCGTTCATTTTACTGAGGGGGTGGTTATTTAAAATAGTGAGCATACACAACAGTGTTCGCCCATGCGTGCACAGTAAAATATTTTTACCTTGATGCTTTTCATTTTTTAAAAACTGAATGGCTTTACTGACCCTTTCATGCAATTCATTGGCACTTTCACCGCCTTCGATTTTGGTATCATACACGCCCGATTCCCAATCAGCCATTAGTTTTTTATAGAATTCATGTTGCTCATTTGAGCCTTTTTTGCCTTCATGCACTCCCCAGGAAATCTCATTTAATTCGGGCAATTTCAACCAATCCTTGTGTGTACCCCTCAGTAAAAATGGCTCTACAGTCTGATGCGTCCGTTGCAAATTGGAGGTGACAATGTAGTCAAAATGCACATTATTGTAGTATTTAAAGAACAAATGCGCCTGTTTTCGCCCATTTGTATTCAATTCAGAATCTACACCGCTCCCTTGCACAATGCCTTGTCGGTTCATTTCAGTTTCGCCATGTCGGATGATGTAGAGAGTCATTTCTTGTAATTTCAAAAGTTATTTTATATTTGTCTGAATTATAGTATTTTCAAAACAATTCATTAATTCTTTGAGTTTAGCCGTGGCCAAGCGCCAAAGCGGTGGGCCGGGCGCATTTAATTAATAAAAGGAAAAACCAAAAAAAAACAAAAATCTTATAGATTTAAAAATAAAAAATTTGTATATAAGT
>JANMYC010001006.1:0-3789 GCA_031381715.1 Saprospiraceae bacterium | reverse complement strand
GCTAAAAGCACCAATAAATGGATAAAAGGAGTCATTAATTCGCCCATCGGATTGGCTGTTTTGTAGCGATTATTCATAAAATAGTGCACGATAAGACCTAAAATATTACCCGCAATCAGCATATTGATTCGGCTTGGTAATTTTTCAAAACCACTGCTATTAAAACCGCCTTCAAATACTTTGAAAGTAAAAGCGACCGTCAGCATAATGAACGCAATGCCCATAATTCCACCGAAAAACAACATACCGATTTTAGACAAAATGGTATTTAAAAAAGGCTGATTATCCATAGCCAAAAGCATACGGATGAAGGCTGCACCGAGCATGATAATTACTTCCCACCAAAAAAGCATCACTATTAGTTGCAAATTCCAACCTAAAAAGATGATGCCTTGCAACGTTATTAAAAGCGAAATAATGGGTAACCACCAAGCTTTGGGGTATTGGAATAATGGAGACTCGATTATATTGTTGAACATTGTTGTATTGTTGTATTGTTTTATTGCTGTATTGTTGTATTGTTTTGCACATTAAATATGAACGACACAGCAATTCAACAATACAACAATACAGAAATACATATTATTTATGGCTCAATTCCACCATCAAAGGCACAACAGTACCCGAATACTCACCTTTTTTAACATCAAAACCGATTTTTTGAGTGCTATAAGTAACATTGGACGGTAAAATCAACTTATCGCCCAAAGCAGCTTTTATTTTTTGAGACAAACCGCCTTTTGCTGCGTTCATTTTAGTGAGCATTTGAGCAGCATCGAGTGGCTCTTTTGAGTATAAAATGAGCATATAATCAGTGCCCGCGTTGTCATCCATTTTCACCACTTTCTTTTCAGAAGGGAAAGCAACTTGGCTGTTCGCTCCAATGCGCGGTGACATATTATCGTCAAAAGGCATGATTTTATTCACTTTCCCGCTCAAATCCGTAGCAAATGCGTAGATATAAGAATCTGAATTAGTCGTTATGAAAAAGCGGAACTTCGTACCACTGGAGTATGAATTATCCATGCGATAGGCGACCAAATCCTCTTTATACGCTTTTTTATCGTCATCATCAGCTACAATTAAATTGCGCGTCAAGACACGATTGGCGGGCATTTTATCGCCTGTATTTTGAACAAAATCCACTTCCCCCGATAAACTCACTTTTAAAACAGGTTTTATGGGAGCTGGTTTAGGCGGTTCGGGGTTAACAGGTGTTGGTTTATTAGGTGTTGGTTTCGGCTGCGGTTTTACAGGTTCGGGCTTACTTGGAGTAGGCTTTGGCTCTGGTTTTACGGGAGCAGGGTTGTCATTTTCCTCTTTTTTACGTGGTTTTGGCACATATACTGAGGGGGTCGGTTTGGGGCGAAATTCCTTTGGTGGCGCATAAGCTTGAATCGCCAAAAGAGAATATTTAGCAAAATCCTTGTAAGGAATCCACACGTAGCCCTTATCGCGCCAAGCCGTTCCCCATGAATTCATGACTCGGAAAGCACCGCCATATTTATTATTGTCGTAGCCCACTACGCACATGGCGTGGCGTCCATGCTGCCCCGTAGGCCCGTCGTCAGTTGATTCTTCTCGCCAAACATCGCCAGAGGCACTGTAAAAACTTTTTGCAACGATAAAACCTAACATACATGGATACCCTTCAGATAAAGCCTTTTTAACGGAATTCACCTTCAAATCATCGTCCGTTTCGTCGGGTAAGTACAAAATTTGATAATCTGAAATTCGGAAATCAATTCCTTCTTGCAACGCCGCAGAATTCACGGATGTACCACAGCTATAAGGTTGCTTCGCTAGTGTAGCAATGCCTGACGTTTTCATCAACTCAAAAGCGTTGACTGGATTTGAACCGCCTTGGCAATTATTATCTCCTTTGTCCTTTATTTGCTCATATATATAGGTGGGCGAAAAAATCTTAGCGTTCGGATTCACTTTCTCCACAACGCCGTCTGGGTCGGGTTCGCTTTGCGTTTTAGCGTATAAAATAGTCCTTAAATGATAGCCCGCCGCAAATGCCACGCAGGTACCATAACGCCCTTGGTCGCCCGCCGTAGGGCAATATTTTTCTAAAGACGCCGAAGCGGGCATGCTGCCGTAACTGTTAGCGGTTAGTTTGGCTTTGTAGGGAATGCCACGCAACGTAGGTGGATCAAATATCAAACCTGTGCCTTTTTCTTGAGCATTGAGGGATAAACATAAAAACAGGGAAAGGAAAAGAAGAATCTGCTTCATGGAAGAATGTTTTAATCTTGGCTTTTAAATCTATTATTAATAATCGTTTGAATCTTAGATGAAATTGGGGAAGATATTCCATACAAATTAAAGTAAATTATATAAATTTTACAAAATTTGGATTACAGTTCACATGAGTTCATTAACACATCTGAAACGTTTTCCAGATGCTGGTAGTTACAATAAGCTTTCCAATTCGATTAAAAATACGTAATCGGCTGACTGTTTTTCGAAAACAATACGAACTTCTCTAAATGAACTCCTAATGATTTATTTTGGGGTTTAACATTAAATTTTTAAAATGCATTATGGTACTCCGAAAATTGCCGCATTAGTTTGGCAAATAGTTGCTTCTGCTTTACATTTGTTAAAAACAGGCTCAGAGACATATCTCGGTCATAAAGCGGTTTTGCAAAAAGGCGTTAGGGACAAAATAAATTATAACAGCAATATGCCTATCAAACAATCACTCAAAACTTTTCTTCTATTTTTTATCCCACTTATTATTCTGTACTTTCCGACTCGCAAGGCTGGATTTGTAACCGATTTTAATGGTTGGCAATTGGCATTTGATACCCAATCCTTTGGTCAAATACTGAATGGCGACAATCATGATATCAAAAGTTTTTATCATTTTACCCATATTTTAATGTATATCATGTCATCATTGTTTGGCAAGTGGGGACTGCCTTGGTATGTTACTCAATGTGCATTGGTTTCTTTAGATTGTGTACTAATTCTCAAATTATTTAAGCAAATAAGCCGTTTATTTAATTTTAAAAATGCCACAATTATAGCTTTATTGGGCATTTCATTTTGGGTTTCGTCGCCCTACTTGGCGGAGGTAATGGTTTGGCGAGCGGCGTTTCACTATCCCTTGGTTTTTGCAATGCATTTAGGATATTTAATCTGGACCATAAAATTTATGGAAACCCATGAAAAAAGGTACATTTATTACGCCAATGGGTTATTCGTACTTTCTTTATTTAGTTTAGAATATTTTTTCGTAACACCCTTTTTAGTATTATCAATACTGATTTTATGTGCTTTAAATAGTGCACAAAAATTCAGTGATATATTAAAAACATATTCAAATGCCTTTATTGGTTTCTTTTGTATCCCCCTCAGTATAACAGGCTTATATATGCTTGTTTTTTATGCCCATTATGGTCAGTGGGTTTCTCATGACCGTCAAGCGGATGCGCCATTTTTATTTTTTAATCTTGATTCATATAGTACTTACGCAAAATATGTAGCCAAACATTTATTTTTCATTCGCTATTTAGAGCACTCTCAAAAAGAAGCCATATTTAACATTTTCGCTCGCCATAATGTCCAGATTATTGCGCTGATAACCATATTGGGCATTAGTATTTGTGGTGCAGTATTTTTTAAACGGATGAAAAGTTATGGTAAATTGCTTTATTGGTGCTTTACTTTTTTCTCATTGTGGCTGATACCCGCAGTATCATTGGCTTTCTCTACGCTCCTTTTAACGGAACATGACCGATTTGCTTTTATCCCCTCAGTATTTTTAATGCTGGCATT
>JANMYC010001001.1:0-3230 GCA_031381715.1 Saprospiraceae bacterium | reverse complement strand
CGTTTGATTGGCACGATGCACCGTGAGCAATGGAAACGGGACTGACCCAATGGTTCGCCCAGCTTCAATAACCGCTATCGAATAACCTATGGGAGAGAGGTAAAATGTTTTCCGCACTTTAAAATTGATATTGTGAAAATCATATTCACCGCCCATTAAGCCTTTAAAACCTCTGTTATAAGTCAAATTAAAAACAGGGTAACGGGTCAATATAATTGTTCGATAAGTTAAGCCTTGATAAAATTTTTCATTGGGTGCATACCGCAGCGTCAAGCCCAATTCGGTAGTAGTAATTTCTTTTTTATAGCGTATTTCGCCTTTATCATCGTAGTCAAAAAGCAAAACACCTGCTGGTGCTTGTTTTTTATGCTTGGCTGTAAGGGTATAAGAAAGTCTGCTTTTAAACTCCTGCGCATACTCTAAACCCATTGTTTCAGTATAAAGCATTTTATTATTGATACCTCGACCAAAAGACAATAAGGCATTGTCAGTTTGGATATAGGCGAACTCTTGACCTGGGATTTTTACATCGTATTGATACCACGCTCGCATTTGGTTGTAAGGAAAATGAAAATAATCTTTATGTGTAAAATTATACAATACGCCCAATGAACCTTTCCATTTTTCATCTTTAAAACCATAAGCAGCGTAGCCTTCAAGCATTAAATGCTTACTAAAATTGGCGTTAGTACGACCACCAAATCGTGTTCTTGTTCCTTCAACAAAATTAAAACTATACAACGAGCTGATAGGCCCTAATGACAAACGGCCAATGCCAACATAATCAGTGGTAATATAACGAAAAAGATTGGCAAACCTTTTAAATGGCTTAAAATTATTAAGGCTATCTACTGTTTTGATGACGCCTTGTTCTTTTATGCTCAATGTGTCATGGCGATTAGCAATCCAAAAATCCTCATTTTTATTAAAAGCATTATCAACACTATTAACTCTATTGGGGACATCTAATATGCGGTCATCTACTTTTTGACCTAAAACATAATTTTTATAGGATGTCGTCTTGGTGCCCAACACCGAACGGGTACTATCGCCTTTAAAAAGCCCAAAATCAATAAAAATGGCATCTTTCACCAACATTAAACCTCTTTTTTGACCCTGTTGCGGGTCATTTGACTGTCCGAAGGACTCCTTTCGGAGAGGGATGTCCACCCAATCATATTCTTGGGTGACTTGCATTTCGTTCACCCAATTGAGGTTGATATCCTTCGGGATACCGGCTTCAATTTTACGCACAGCATAAGATGTATCAAGAGCCACCCACATGTGCCCCATGAATGCTAAATCTGTTTTGTTGCGGGGCGCAAAATAGATGTGCGCACACGAAGTCCCTTTTAATAAAACCGTATCTTGGATATAATAGCGGTAAATAGTGGGTCCAAGTGGGCTTAATGGGCTGGAGAATTGCATCGTTAACAAATTAATGGCATTGTTATAAAAACTCACATCTTGATACATATCAGAGATGTAATTATTGATGCCTTCATTGTCAATGACGTTATTAATATTGCTATTACGCTCACCTAAAATGTACTCTTTAGTGGCTTTTGGATCTTTTCGATAATAGATATTGGAGATACCTTCTCGGAGAAAAAATGGGAGATTAAGTTTGCCATTCGCCTTATTGGTATCAACATGGTCAAAAACAAAGTTCATTTTGCGAAACAGGATATTGTTGCGCATCTTTTCAGTTACATTATTGATAGCAAAATCTACTTTTTCATACTTCTGAAAACTATAATAATCAAAACCTTCTTTCCGATTATTGTCTTTATTTTCAATGACTTTTTTAATCAAATCAACGGCTGGATTGCCTTTATTGCGGTATTTGCCAACGCCTACAACAACTTCTTGTAGTTGATTCGTGGCATCATTGAGCAAAATATCAAGGCGATTAACTTCACCTTTTTTAATAGTAATTATTTGATTTTGATAGCCCACGTAACTGATTTGAAGGCGGGATACATTTTCAAAAGTTTCAATATAAAAATTGCCTTCAATATCTGATGTTGCCCCAATCGAAGTGCCTTCAAATTTGACGTTGACATAAGGCATTGTCTCATTCGTTTTGGCGTCTTTGACTTTACCTTGCACAGTTGTGGCTTTCTGAGCAAAGGACGTGATGCTTAGTAAAGAAATGAAACAGATAAGAATGTGTTTCAAAATATAAATTAATCTTTTATCTATCGTTTTATTTTTCTCCATTTCAAAAGCAGTGGCAACCAAAGCGCAACAACACCCGGGAATATCAATATTTTAAATAAAAAAGGTGTTTCATGCATAGAATCGTCAAATGAAGGGATGCCCTTACGCAATAAAGGAAAATAAGCGATGACACCAATGAGTAAATAAATACCCATAATGCTTAATATTAAGCTGACAATTGTCTCCATTTTACATATTATTATTGTACAGTTTTAAAATTCTTTCTTCGCTGTTACTCCCCTCAGTATCAGACACCAATTGAGCTATTTTTTGAGCAATAAAATCAGGCGTCACCCATTGCGAATAGTCAGCATCTGGCATGGCTTGGCGGCTTTGTGGCGTATCAATTGTACTTGGTACGAGGATATTGGCTTTGATGTTTTTTGTTTTTCCATATTCATTGACATAATCAGCCAATTTAAAAATCAATGATTTGCTCATTGTGTAAGCAAATGCGTTTACTGATTCGGCTATTTCAAGTGCAGGACGTGCGCCAATCAAAACAAATTGCCCACCCCCTTGCTGCTCAAATCGAGCCAAAAGAGGTTTAACAAAATTGTAAGCAGAGATAAAATTAAGTTGGTACATTTTTGCAAGCGTCTCGGCATCAGATTCCATAATATTCCCTTTTGTAAATCCGCCGACTAATAAAACGGCTGCGTAGATAGGCGAAGACGCATTATCTGCCAAATATTGATTGACATTGCTCTCTTCTAAAACATTGACAATATCGGCTTTGACACGTGGTAAATGGTCAAAAACCCCTGATTCGCGATTCGAACCAAAGGTTGCTAAAACGTCATACCCTATATCATGCAAGGCTGTGACGACACATTTGCCAAGGTTTCCAGATGAGCCTGTAACGAGGACTTTTTTCATCATTAATGAATAATAATTATTGGTTTATAATATTTTATTGAGCAATCAGCTTTTTGAAAGCTGATTGCTCAAAACTGATAACCGAGATTACCCCTCAGTTTTTAAGGGGATTTTGGGCTATTTTACCA
>JANMYC010000993.1:0-1936 GCA_031381715.1 Saprospiraceae bacterium | reverse complement strand
AGCCGCTTAATGATATATTGCCAATTGCTTTGACAATTCAACGCATTATAAATACTGCACGCCCACTAACTGCGCAAGATTATTTACCGTCGGGCGCGACAGATACCCCCTCAGTAATAGAACTTACTGAATTTCGTCAACGGATAGACGGGATTATCAATAATTTAGAGCAAATTTTAAATGCCATTAAAAATACCCCCCTCAGTCAAACCTTGATTTTGGAGGGCGACAATATCCAAATTTCAACGCTCGGAGATGTTTTTACAGCTTTAAAAAAAATTAAGCACGACGCCACGTCCGATGATTGGTTGCCACAGGTTTTTCCCAATGCAGAAGTTTTACAAAATCGGCTGATTCAATTATCTTCCTACGGTGTTGCAGAGGCTTTTCCAAGGAAAGTAGATTTTAAAAATGCAAATCCCATTGTTGAAATGATTCGACAAGCGGCAACTGTGGTAGAAACGACGACCCAATTGCTCTCAGAAACGCGCGTTACTTTAGCCGATTTGCCCGTTTTAAATGATGCGCCATTGAACCATATTGAGTCCTTGATACAATTAGGTAAAAAAATATTAGGCGGGACAATGCCTATTTTACCTCGTTTTAAATATACTAATGCCACTCAAATTTCAGAATCCAACAGCCGAAGAGATGAGCTACTGAGGGGGGGCACCACAGACCCAACGTCACCTGAAATGAAAGCCGAGGAATGGCTACAAGGTGCTGCTCGGGTAAGGGCTAAATTAGCACAATGGGAAACTTTACGTTTTATGACAGCATCCAATTCAGCCGTTTCACTCGAACTTATGCCAGTGCAAGTACCCACAGATGCGCTTATGCAGAAGCAAACGGATGGTTCCAAAAAAGGCATCTATACATGGGTCGCCACGGAATTTCCTGCGGGAATTTCCATTAGACGAGATGTTGTTTCAATTGTTGTGACAGGTGAAAACGCTTCAAAAACGGCACAATTACAAACTGGTTTATTATTGGACGAATGGACAGAAACCATTCCGACAGATGAGGAACTCACTGCTTTGACATTTCACTACAATCAGCCCAATACTGAAGCCCCTCAAAGCCTACTTTTATCTATTTGCCCCGATGCAAAATGGACTTGGCAGGCAGTGGTGAAATCCGTAACGGATACTTTATTGCGTTCTAAAATGCGAACGGTGGATTTAATGAAGATAAAAAACGAAGGAATTAAACCCAATAGCTCCGTTTCAATACAAGCCGCTGCTCAAATGTTACCAATGCTTATTGCGCCTTCCAACACACAGCAACATACTTATTCGCTTGATTACGGTGTGATGAAAAAAGAAGAACGAGATAGAATAAAAACCGAACTTACTGGGGATGGCTTAGGTCATTATCAAATTTGGCAAGATTAGCAGAGTTGAATATTTAAAAGAGTTTTTTAAAAATTGAAAAATATATAGCCCAATGCCCGCGAATTACAAACCAGATGCTACATATTATCGCCGCCCATCGGTAACGGCTTACAACCGATTAATACCATCGTCTATCTCGATAGATTATGAGCGCAACCTTCGGGCAGAAATACAAGACCCACTTTGGCTACTGGCTCTTCAATGGCAAATGGGTGAATTTAAGGCAGAAGATGCTGGTTCGCCAGCCTTTGCGCGCGTGGAATCGAGTCAAGTGCAGCCTCAATCCCTAAAACTAAACCCCAATCAAGCTATAACTTATAATGCGCAACAGATTCCCTTGGAAGTTGTTGTGGAGCGGGAGGCTGTTCTTGCGACAGCACATATGCGCATACAAGCGGGATTTTATTTTCAAAAACTATTAAAAATAAAGAATTTAGGACAACATCATAAACTTTTTATCGCAAATTATCCTTTGCCAATGAGTGATTTACCTTTATGGGATACTGAGGGGCAATTACTGTTGAAATCTACAAGGGGGCAAT
>JANMYC010001243.1:0-1982 GCA_031381715.1 Saprospiraceae bacterium | reverse complement strand
CTCATCAAAATATGGTTTATTGATGCCGAAACGAAGGTAAATCCCAACATCAACTACGGTCAAAGTGTGCCAGGCGGTGCAGAGGGCAGACCTTTGGGCGTTATTGAATGGGACGGTTGTTCGCATTTAATCACGACTTTACAGCTTTTGGAAAAAGATAATTTAATCACGCCTGCCTATAAAAACAGCGTGGATAAATGGATTAATGACTACACGCAATGGCTTTTGACAAGCAAATTGGGCATGGAAGAAGACCGTCAACCTCAAAATCATGGCAATTGGTACGACTTTCAAGTGGTCGGACTTTTACGCTATTTGGGCAGAAATGAAGAAGCAAAGGCTCGGGTAGAAGCCGCTAAAAAACGCATCGCCAGCCAAATTCAACCCGACGGCTCGATGCCTTTGGAATTGCGCAGAACCAAGTCCGTTTATTATTGTGAAATGAACCTCCGTGCCATGACTTTTGTCACTGAAATGGGCAGACCGCTTGGCGTTGACTTGTGGGCGTATGAAACCGCCGACGGCAGAAGCATGAAAAAAGCCTTCGATTATTTGAGACCGTTCGCTTTGGGTGAAAAAGAATGGAAAGAAAAACAAATCATTGGTGGCGGCGCAAAAGGGGCTATTGAAGACCGATTAAAACCGCTTTTCAGCATTGCCAGCACTGTTTATGGGGAGAAACTGATTGACGATAAAGCCAATGTTTCCGCCAATCTTAGTTATTTACAAATATTGTTGTTTCCGCCTTTGGCGCAATAGAAAATCAAAACACCCCCTCAGTATTTCACCTAAAAAAAACGAATTTTATGAAAAAAATACTCCCTTTTATTCTCCTACTAACGGGCATTGCGGTTGTCGGTTTCAATTATGAAAAGAAAGAAAAACCCAACGTCCTGTTCATCATCGCTGATGACCTGCGCCCCGAGTTAGGGACGTTTGGTGCAGCCCATATCAAATCACCGAATATTGATAAATTCGCCGAAACCAGTGCCGCTTTTGAACGGGCTTTTTGCAATATCCCTGTGTGTGGCGCATCACGGGCGAGCCTTTTGTCAGGCGTGCGACCAGGGCGATTTAGATTTTATAGTGCCTATGATTTTTTGAATAAACAATATCCAGACGCGACATCCATACCCCGTGTTTTTCATGAAAACGGCTACACAACGGTGTCAAATGGTAAAGTTTTTCACCATAAAGAGGATGAAGAAAGTGCTTGGGATGAAATATGGTCAGCAGCCTCAAATC
Organism: Saprospiraceae bacterium; assembly: GCA_031381715.1. Classification (GTDB taxonomy): domain Bacteria; phylum Bacteroidota; class Bacteroidia; order Chitinophagales; family Saprospiraceae; genus JAAFJT01. The sequence goes on along the minus strand of JANMYC010001243.1, from coordinate 737 downwards.
CCGGTGCGGATTACTTTAGTGCTGAAAATCAAGCACTTATAAAAGTAAAAGGGCAGCGTGGCAATCCTTACGAAGACGTTGCCACTTCTGATATGGACTACAAAGACGGCAAAATGGCGGTGAAAATCATCGAAGATTTGCGAAAGTTTAAGAAAAGTGGTAAACCTTTTTTCTTAACGATGGGCGTTCACAAACCTCATTTACCATTCAATGCGCCGAAGAAATATTGGGATATGTACGACAGTACAAAAATTCAATTGCCCGACAATTACAGTCAACCAGAAACAACGCCGCGCGTGGCTTTTCACAATTCGGGCGAACTCCGTGCTTATTACGGTATCCCCGCCAAAGGGGATGTTTCAGAAGCAAAGGCTAAGAAATTGATACATGGCTACTACGCCAGCGTGAGTTATATTGATGCCCAAATCGGGCTGGTTTTGGATGAATTGAAGCAATCGGGTATGGATAAAAACACCATTGTCGTCTTGATTGGTGACCATGGTTGGAACTTGGGCGACCATAAATTATGGAACAAACACTGCACTTTTTCATCGTCATTGACCACGCCTTTGATTATCAGAATTCCAAAAAAAACGTCGGGACAACGCATCAAAGACATCGTGGAATTCGTGGATATTTTCCCGACGCTCATGGAATTGACTAAAATTAAAAGTCCTAAAACGCTCAGTGGCGAAAGCGTTGTCTCGTTGATTGACAAGTCAAAACGGCAAAAAAAC
>JANMYC010000896.1:0-8437 GCA_031381715.1 Saprospiraceae bacterium | reverse complement strand
GTTTTGATGAAGCCGTAATCAATAATTTCTAATTTTTCACCAATGATACCGATTTGTTCTTTGATTTTATCTTCGATAGTGATGCCTTCTGCTGTATTAAGAGCAAGAAGTTCAGCAGTCGTTTCAGGAAGATTTTTAAGAGCAATTTCAGCAAAAGATTGCGCTAACTCTACGAATTTTTCATTTTTAGCAACGAAATCCGTTTCACAAGCTAAGCGAATCACTACGCCATTATTGCGGTTAGCAGAAGTAAGTGCTAAACAAACACCTTCTTTAGCTTCACGGTCTTCACGTTTTACAGACAGTTTTTGACCTAATTTACGAAGGTAGTCAATTGCTCCTTCGATGTCTCCGTCAGAATTTTCAAGGGCTTTTTTGCAATCGCCCATGCCCGCGCCTGTCATGTCACGGAGTTTTTTAATATCTTCAATGCTTGCAGCCATTTTAATTCAATTAAAAATTAGAAATGATGAATTTAAAGTTCTGAGTAGGTAATTTAAAAAGAGTAATAAAGTTTCGCCATGTTTCAAATACCGTTTACGTTAAAATACTGTAATAGGTACATGAAACATGGTTTAAACTTATATTGAGATGGCTTTTTAAAAGACGAATGTTTTGTGAATCTAACATCTATCGTCTATTATCTAACATCTATTGAATTATCCTTCTTTTACTACTTCTTTAGTTTTGTTACGCTCTTCCAAGCCTTGGCGGATAGCTTCAGTCAGGTAGTTTGTAATCAAAGAGATGGACTTAGATGCGTCATCGTTAGCAGGGATAGCGAAGTCAACCAAGTTAGGGTCGCAGTTCGTATCTACCATTGCAAATGTGCGAAGACCTAAGCGTTTTGATTCAGCTAAAGCCAAATGCTCATGTCCTATGTCAATTAAAAATACCGCAGCAGGAAGACGGTTCAAGTTGGCAACACCACCGAGTACTTTCTCGATTTTATTTCGCTCACGTGTCATCATCAAACGTTCTTTTTTAGTGATACCCGTAGCATTGGGGTCATTCAAAAGAGAGTCAATGTTCTGCATTTTTTTCACTGACTTACGCACAGTGGTAAAATTGGTCATCATACCACCTAACCAACGCTCAGTAGCGAAAGGCATACCTACACTCAAAGCTGCTTTCATAACAATGTCACGAGCTTGCTTTTTAGTAGCGACAAACATGATTTTACGACCGCTTTTAGCGATTTGACGCATTGCATTAGCAGCGCGATCAAGGCTTTCACTTGTACGATTCAAGTCGATAAGGTGAATTCCTTTATGTTCAGCAAAGATGTACGGTTGCATTTTAGGATTCCACTTACGTTTTAAGTGACCGAAATGAACGCCGGCATCAAGCATTTCTTTATACGATGGCTTTTCCATTATCAATTATAGGATTAGGAATGACAAATTATTTTTTAAAGAAAAATATCCAAAAACTCCAACAAGATTAACGTTTAGAGAACTGGAAGCGTTTACGCGCTTTAGGACGACCGTATTTTTTACGTTCTACAGCACGAGGGTCACGAGTTAAGAATTTCTTAACCTTAAGTGGTTTACGGAATTCTTCGTTCAATTTCACAAGTGCACGAGCAATACCCATACGGACTGCTTCTGCTTGACCTTTGAAACCGCCACCTGTTACATTTACCAATACATCATATGCAGTGGCAACTTCAACAGTTTGGAGCGGATCTACTACTGCTGGATTAACGTGCATTTGAGGGAAGTATTCACGGTAGTCTTTACCGTTGACCGTTACTTTACCTTCGCCTTTTCTTAAATAGACGCGAGCAATAGCGGCTTTCCTTCTACCTACGGCAATAATTTGTTCCATTTTATGATAGGTTCAGAATTTTAATGAAATGATTATTTAGATAGTGACTCTGGTTTTTGAGCTGAGTGTGGATGTTCCGCACCTTCATAAACGAAGAGTTTTTTATACATAGCACGACCTAATTTCGTTTTAGGCAACATACCTTTCACCGCTTCTTCAACGATTTTGATATGTTTTTTAACGATGTGGTATTTTGCAAGGACTTTTTTCAAGCCCCCTGGGTGCAATGAATACGTCAGATATTCTTTCTGATTCATCTTATCACCTGTAAGGCGAACTTTACCAGCATTAAGGACGATAACATAATCGCCTGTATCCGAATGCGGTGTGAAAGAGGGTTTGTTTTTACCCCTCAGTATGGTAGCGATTTGAGTACTCATTCTGCCTACGGGAACACCTTCAGCATCGATTACATACCATTTACGCTGCACATCTTCTTTTCTAACCGATACGGTTCTATAACTTAACTTAATCATTTCAGTTATTATTAAAAATTTTATGCAAAAAAATCAAATGAAAATCTGCTTCTGATGAAATGTTGAATCGGGCATTTTTCAAAAGCGGTGCAAAGTTAATCTGTTCATTAGATATAAACAAGGATTTTGAAAAAATATTTTCTAAAAAAAATCATAAGTGATTGATTATCAGTTCTTTTTTGGCTCATAAATTTTGCCTTTAGCACTTGTAGGCAGCTTTTATCTTAAAATATACTGAGGGGGGAGTAATTTAAAATAAAATAGTATAACATTTTAAAGGTAGTTAAGACTTGTACTACTTCACTTATTTATTTTTTTTACTATTAAAAATTTGTGGTAATGAAAAATTTTATACCTTTGCGACGGAATGTTTACAAAATATACTTCTGGTAACGAATGATTTTGCAAAATTCTTTTAGAGTTAAACTACACTTGTTGAGCTAACTAAAACTATCACACAATGACAAACCATGCTATTAAAGAGCGCTACAGCGATGCTGATTTAGCTGATTTTCGGAGCCTCATCCAAACTAAGCTACATAAAGCCAAAGAAGATTACTCTTTTTATGTAAATCAATTATCGGATTTATCTGCTGGAGGGGACAATAAAGTCAAGTCTCTTGACGATGCGGTGGGCTCTTCAGAAAATGAATACATTGCTCTTGCGGCATCTCGATTGAGTAAGCACATTCAGCACCTCGACAATGCTTTATTGCGCATAGAAAATAAGGTCTATGGCATTTGTCGAGCCACTGGCAAACTCATCCCTAAAGAACGCCTTATGGCTGTTCCTCATGCGACGTTGAGCATAGAAGCTAAAAACCAGAATTTAGGTTGATATACTTTAATGAACAAACGTAAAAACTTTCTATGGCTGTACTTCCTCTGTGTTGTACAGTCTTTTTTTTATTCTTTTCAAACCTTTTTATAATCTTTGTAAAAAATTTGGAAAGCCTTTTTTATACCCCAAAACTCATTCTTAAAATCGTTTCATTCACTATCAAAAACCCAATTTACGCTATGCGTTTTACTATTTTTATTTGTGGTATATTCTTTTTTGCTCAAACCAAACTTATTGCTCAGCTTGATTCTCTTCGATGGAGAACCGTCAAATCAGAATATTACAGCATCAGTTACCCGAGGACGGATTGGATAATGTTCGTAGATTCTATAATGGGTGCACCTTTCATTATTGCTACGAATGCTACCATCAAAAAGCAGTACGATAAGGATGTGGTTCAATTGCGCATTATGGGAAATGATGATAACATTTATGGCGACCTTGATTCGTACGCCGATAAATTTAAAAATGTTACTAATAATAACAGCTCAGGTATCATTTCATCAGAACGTGTTAAAAAAGGGGATGTTGAGTTCTATGAACAGGTGGTGAGAAATGCGCAAGGGAAAATTAAAAGAAAAACTAAGGAGCGTCATTTTTTTATTAATCAAAAGGTATATCTACTCACTTTTGATGCAAGTGAAACGGTTTTTGATAAAAAAATAGCCCAAGTGGATAGCATTTTAAATTCATTTATTATTGCTGATGTTGAAGCATCGACTGTAAAAAAATGGGAAACTTTTGATACCCCTCAGTATGCGTTCACTTATCCGAGCAATTGGAAGAGGGAGCAGGTATTGCCGCAACATACGGAGTTTATACTACGCAAACCAAAGAAAAGTACGGATAAAGGTTATTGGGATAATGTTTATCTGATGGTTAACACGTTCAAGGAATCCACCCCAGAATTGGGAAATTATTCAAAAAGAGCTACCGAACAGCTTAAAATGACCTTAAAAAATGTCGAAATCCAGCAAAATTTAAAGAAAAAATCAGGTAAAATAGTCTATCAGGAAGTAATAAGTGTAGGAGATTTGGGTAAAAATCGTATAAAAATGCGTCAATGGCATTTTGTGAAAGGTAAAAAAGCATATACTTTGACTTATGCAGCGCGCGTTGACGGTTTCAATGATTTATTACCGATAGTGGAGCAGATTTTTAACTCTTTTAATTTGAAATAATAGTAAAAATGAAAATAGGGATTATTGGAGCAGGAGCAATGGGGAGTGGTATCGCGCAAGTGATGGCAATAGCGGGCAATACGGTTAAACTGTATGATGCCAACGATATTGCTATGCAAAAAGCCCTTGAAAATATCCGAATCACGTTGCGGAGAACGGCTGAAAAAGGTAAAATTTCACTCATTGCAGCAGCTGATATTGCCAATAGAATTTCGATAACTGAAAGATTAAATGGCTTGGGCGATTGCGATATGGTGATTGAAGCCGTTATTGAGGATTTAGAAATCAAAAAATCTATTTTTGCTGAACTTGAAATGTACGTTACTGAGGGGTGCCTTTTGGCAACGAACACATCGTCATTATCTATTACGGCTATTGCCTCGGCTTGTCAGATGCCTGAGCGCGTTTTAGGCATTCATTTTTTCAATCCCGCTACTGTCATGTCTATGGTGGAAGTCGTTCCTGCCTTACAAACGGATGTTGAGAATGTGGAAAAAGCCGTAGAAAGTATTCGGAAGTGTGGAAAAATAGTCGTTAAAGCGAAGGATACGCCTGGTTTCATAGTCAACCGGATAGCTCGCCCCTTTTATAGTGAGGCTTTGCGCATATACGATGAAGGAATTGCCGATTTTAGAGTAATAGATGAGGTGATGACTGAGGGGGGCTTCCGAATGGGGCCTTTTGAATTGATGGATTTTATTGGCAATGATGTGAATTATGCTGTAACTGAAAGCGTGTGGCAAAACACTTATTTTGACCCTCGTTATAAACCGTCAATAACGCAAAAGCGTTTGGTAGAAGCTGGGTTTTTAGGTCGTAAAACGGGTCGCGGATTTTATGATTATTTTAAAAAAGATGATACTGGCGATGTAGTAATTGATAAAAAAGTAGCTGAGATAATTTTTAACCGCATTGTAGCCATGCTTATTAATGAGGCTTATGATGCTCTCTATTGGAATATTGCATCTGAAAATGATATTGAAACTGCCATGACTAAAGGTGTGAATTATCCGAAAGGGTTATTGACTTGGGGCAAAGAATTGGGCTTGCCTAAAGTTGTGAAAACCTTGGATAATCTGTACGATAAATATCGAGAAGAACGGTATCGAGTTTCGCCTATACTGAGGGGATAGTAAGCTTTTGAATTATGTGATTATTGATTTTAAAATATCGATACCAATACCCATAAAATGCTCTTTTAATGGCTATTTTTCAAAATACAATATGAAATATCGGGTTTGTGTGAACAAAATCCTTTTTTTTGCATTAAGTTTGTAACTTTCAATAAGTTCTGAAACTTTTAATCACATAGGACTCAAATTTCTCGAAAAATAAAATAAAATGGATTGGAAAGAAGGTAAGGAAAAATTTATTCAAGCCTGGGGTGCTTTGGGTAGCGAATGGGGAGTGAACCGCACAATGGCTCAGGTACATGCTCTATTGATGATTTCTCCTCTATCGTTGAGTGCTGACCAAATCATGAAAGAGCTTAAAATTTCGAGCGGTAATGCCAATATGAATATCCGAGCACTTATGGATTGGGGCTTGGTTTACAAAGAATTGCACCCTGGTGACAGGAAAGAATACTTCATTGCTGAAAAAGACATGTGGAAAGTAGTGCGCCAGATTATCATCAACAGAAAGAAAAAGGAATTAGAGCCTATGCTCAAAATACTGGATGAAATCAGCGGTGTGAAAGAGGATTGTTTAGAGGCAGAAGCTCTCGCTAAAGCCGTAAATGACATCAAAATGTTTTCGTCAAAGGCTGATTCTACTTTGGATATGCTTATCAAAGCAGACTCAAATTGGTTTGTAGGTACTTTTATGAAAATGATAAAATAGCAGAGTTTTTGGGGTGTAGTCTTTAGCGTGTAGGAAGCCCTTAAACACTAAAAACTATACACTACACACTAAAAATAAAAAACCTTTCAAAGATTTAAAAGTCTTTGGAAGGCTTTTTATTTTATAAACTATATCTTTGCCCCAATTTTTAAGAAAAATCAAATCCAATGTTATTATCAGACATCATTTCAACAGGTAAAAAAGCAACACGTGATGGCTTCGGTGATGGTATTCTCGAAGTAGCGCGTCAAAATAACCAAGTAGTGGCACTCACTGCTGACCTTGCAGGCTCCATGAAGCTTGACGGTTTTATCAAAGAATTTCCAGAGCGTTACGTGCAAGTGGGTATTGCAGAAGCCAATATGATTGGTATTGCTGCTGGCTTGGCTACTGCGGGCAAAATACCTTATACTACCACTTTTGCAAACTTTTCGACAAGCCGTGTATATGACCAAATTCGCCAATCAGTAGCATATTCTCACAAAAATGTTAAGATATGTGCTTCTCACGCGGGTGTTACTTTAGGAGAAGATGGTGCTACTCACCAAATCCTTGAAGATTTGGGAATGATGCGTATGTTGCCGGGTATGACAGTCATCAATCCATGTGATTATGCTCAAACTAAAGCTGCGACTATGGCAATAGCGGAGCACCACGGACCTGTTTACCTCCGTTTTGGTCGTCCATCATGGCCTATTTTTACCGAAAATCGTCCATTCGTTATTGGTAAAGCGCTTCCCCTCAGTACAGGAAGCGATGTAACGATATTGGCGACTGGTCACTTGGTTTGGAATGCCATTGAAGCGGCGAGAATTTTAGCTACCGAAGGCATTAGCTGCGAAGTGATTAATATTCACACCATAAAACCATTAGATGCTGCCACTATTTTGGATTCAGTATCTAAAACCCGTGCTGTTGTGACTGCTGAAGAGCATCAAAAAGCGGGTGGATTAGGTAGTGCAGTCGCTGAACTTTTATCGGCTAAAATGCCTACTCCACAAGAGTTTGTGGCGGTCAACGATACTTTCGGTGAAAGTGGTACGCCTGACCAATTAATGGCGAAATACGGCTTAGGCATTGATGATGTAGCAAATGCTGTAAGAGCCGTTTTGAAAAGAAAGAAATAATCTTTTATAAGACTTTAGTCCCGAGTGCTCGGGATAGATACTATACAATAGACAGGATTAAAGTCTAATGAAAATACTGAGGGGTGTTTCATAAGTTATAGAAAATTGAACTTTTGAAATACCCTTTCGTTTTTATGTATTTCGTTTCTATCACAAAGTTCACAAAGGAACACAAATATTATCCGTGCAAACTATAAAAAGCTTTGTGTTCCTTTGTGAACTTTGTGGTAGAATATAAATATCAATTTTCAATTAAAGTGCCTACCAAATTAGAAAACCATTATAATTAAAATTATGAAATTCGGAACTAAAGCCATTCATGCGGGCATCGAGCCTGACCCGTCAACAGGGGCAATTATGACCCCAATTTTTCAAACTTCAACTTATGTACAAGCTGCTCCGGGTGACCACAAAGGCTACGAGTATGCGCGTACGCAGAATCCCACTCGAGCTGTACTTGAAAAAAACTTAGCAGCGCTTGAAAATGGGGTAGATGCTATTTGTTTTTCATCGGGCTTAGCGGCTCAAGATGCGGTGATGAAATTGCTTCAGTCGGGTGACGAAATTGTGTCATGCAATGACTTATATGGCGGTTCTTATCGCCAAATGGTTCGAGTTTATGAAAAGTTTGGTGTAAAAGCTAAATTTATAGATATGAGTGAGCCACGTGCTATCCGTAAGCATTTGAGTAAAAAGACAAAGCTTTTGTGGATAGAAACGCCTACTAACCCGATGTTGAGTATTGTCGATATTGAAGCCATCTGTAAAATAGCTCAGGAGAAAGGTATTATGACTTGTGTGGATAATACTTTTGCTTCGCCTTATTTACAAAATCCGTTGGATTTAGGTGCTGATATTGTATTACATTCAGCGACAAAATATATTGGGGGGCACTCAGATGCTATTCATGGTTGTTTAGTGGTAAAAGATTTAGAATTGGCTAAACAACTACATTTTATCCAAAATGCTACGGGTGCAGTGCCGGGTCCCCAAGATTGCTTCTTAATACTGAGGGGTATCAAAACCCTCCACTTGAGAGTGCGTGAAGCGTGCCATAATGCCGAAAAAATAGCGCAATTTTTAGTTAATCACCCAGCGGTGGATAAAGTATATTATCCTGGTTTCAAGACGCATCCCAAT
>JANMYC010001234.1:0-4068 GCA_031381715.1 Saprospiraceae bacterium | reverse complement strand
CTTAAAATCCGTGCCACCGCTTAGAGCGGTGACACGGGTTTGGTAGAGTGCCAAAGTAGAACTAAGTAGTCTATCGTTTTAATACTGTCGGGCTTTAATCTAAAGAAAATTTTAAATCTTCCTAAAATTTTGGACGCACGACCAATTTTAATCAAAAAACTACACAAAACTATGAATATAATAGACTATTTAGGAATACACAAAGTCTTTTTGAGATATTCTATAAAGTACTGTCTAATGGGTAAAGATAAAGAATTTCACCGGTTTATGGTTTTTGAAAGGCTATTTGATGGGTTTTTGAGATAAGTTAAATGAGAAAAATCAGGACTTGGTGTGCTTTATTTCTAAAACTAATGTGTACTGAGGGGTGTTATTTTAAATGGGAGAAATGAATTATATTTTCAAAATTACTATTATATTGTTCATTTTTTAGATAGACCCCTCTCTTTCAATTTTAAAACTTATTGGTAACTAATTAATTTTACTTAATCATGAAAAACGTCTTTTTTAAAGGTTTTAAGCATAAAGCTTTGGCTTTGTGTTTTCTCTTTTTTTTACTTTTTAACGCTACTATTCAAGCCCAATGCCCTAAATTGGTGTGGTCGGACGAATTTGCGGGAACCACGCTCGACCAGACCAAATGGAGCTACCAAATAGGTGATGGTTGTGATATTAATCTCTGTCAATGGGGCAATAATGAATTGCAGTGGTACGCTCAAGACAACGTATCCGTTTCAAACGGCACCTTGAAAATAGTGGCTAAAAGGGAGACTTTTATGAGTAGAGCCTATACTTCGGGACGGATTCGCACGCTCAACAAAGGAGATATCAAATACGGCAGGGTAGAAGCACGGATGAAAATGCCGATTGGCAGGGGTCTTTGGCCCGCACTCTGGATGTTGCCCACCGATAATGTCTATGGTGGCTGGCCTCGAAGTGGTGAAATCGATATTATGGAATATCTTGGTCACGAACCGGCGAAAGTGTTGGGGACATTGCATTATGGTAATGCTTTCCCCAATAACCAAAATACCGGTAAAACCTTCACTTTGACTGAGGGGGGCTTCAATGATGCCTTTCACACCTTTGCATTGGAATGGTCTGAAAATGAAATAAAATGGTTCGTGGATGGCTATCTGTACTCACGAAAAACAAGCAGCGATTTAGCTGGTTTTCGCTGGCCTTTTGATCAAAAGTTTTATTTTTTACTCAATTTGGCAGTGGGGGGTAATCTACCGGGCAACCCGAACAGTAGTACGGTTTTCCCACAGACATTTGAGGTGGATTATATTCGAGTGTATGATTTAGTGGGTGCTCCTAATTTGAAAGGCAGTCAAAAAGTGCCATTTATGGCTAAAAATAGTGTTTATTCCATTGAAAATGTACCCACTGGAAGCACCTTTGCGTGGACAGTTCCCGCAGGAGCAACCATTGTAGGCGGAAATGGGACAAAAGATTTGGTTATTGATTGGGGTTCAGTGGGTGGTAAGATAGCGGCAACCGTTACCAACTCGTGCGGCGAAACAAAACACGAACTCATCGTGCAAGTTGAGCCCAATTTTTCTACTGCTGCAGTTCTTGAAAACTTTGATAATGAAGCTAAGATTACACTTACGTCCAACACGGGCACTTATACCGATAATTTTACTACGCCTTCACCGAATGCCATCAATAAATCGGCACTTTGTGGTAAATACGTGCGCAGTAGTTCTACACAATACGATTTTATGGCTTATGATATTGCCGAAATAAGCAATGCTGCGGAATTTACAGCGTCTGAAAAGAGATTTTACGTGGATATATTGACGGCTGCTCCCATTGGTACCACCATTTTGTTGCAACTTGAAAACAAAAGTGTGGCAAGGGGTACGAATTATCCCCTCGGAAGGCATAGCCGATACACGGCTGTAACGACCAAACAAAATGAATGGGAGCGCCTGCAGTTTGGATTTACGGATAAACCAGATGCTAATACTTCTAATTCAGCAATCAATCAGTTGATATTATTTTTTTCACCGAATACATTCACGGGTGCGACATATTATTACGATAATTTTGAAATATACGCTAAAGGTGTGACCTCCACGGCGGATATTACGAAGGATTATAAAATACAAGTAGCACCTAATCCCGTTACTGATATGCTGAATGTGACCGTTGATAAGGATAAAACGATTGAAAATATTGAAATTCTGGACTATGTGGGACGCAGTATGCTCTTTCAAAAGAATATTAATAATTCTGCGTTGCAAGTACCCGTTCAAAGTTTGTCGTCGGGCATTTATTATCTAAATATATATTTTAAAGATGCAGTAAAAGTGACTAAAAGTTTTGTGAAAAAGTAGGATAGGCAGCTTTGTAGTCGCTGTTGCTCCGTTTAGCCACTGATTACACTGAAATCGACTGATTTTACACTGATTAAACATGGTTATTATAGGAATCAGTTTAAAATAAGTTAATTTCAGTGTCATCAGTGGTTAAAAATCGCTCTATCGATGAAGATTAATTCGTTTAAAAAACTATTTAAACACAATCGTATTCATCTCCTTCGCCAAATTATTGCGCATTTCGAGCAACCTTTGTTGGATTTTAAGGTGTTTCATCATGGTGGACATGTCACCTGTGTCGCTTGATTTGCGAACTATTTCTTGGTTTTGCTCACAAAGTTTGATTATTTTACGCAGCTTAAACCTTTTAATGGCTTGCATGCTGTCCATATTGAAATTAAGCTCAGGTGATTTCTGAGTTTCAAGCGGACGATTCAGTTTATTCTGCCAATTATCGGAATAATCGTAAGGATTTGAGAGTAAAGAGGCAGATAATTCTCTAATTTCCTTCACGGAATGGCTCAAAAAGAACTGGGTACTGAGGGGGGTGTTCTTTTGAATCATAGAAACCGTCTCTTGCACTATTTTATGGTACAACCGATTATCAAAATGTTCAATCACCTCCTCAATATTGGAAATAATATAAGCTGCCACGGAGACATTGTGCTCTTTATCGTAAATTTCACCACCCGAAGCAATCAAAATACGGATAATATCCCTTTCTTGAGCTTCATCAGTGCCTGTGGGTTGACTTCTTTTTTCGGAATAAGCCTCATCAGTAACTAATTGATTATCATTGGGTTGCGACATATCTTCACTCAAGCCCGCCCATTGGTCAGAAGAGTAACCAGAAGATGCTGATGAAGGCGCGGCACCACCTTTCTTTTTATCTTCCATGGATTTGCGCACGAGTTTCCCCGTTTCACCAATCAAAATACTCTCTTCTACGCGCATCAGAGCGGCACACTCACGCAAGTACAATTGTCTTTTTACGGGGTCAGGTATTTTAGCAATACTCGCTACTATATCTTTAATGAGTTTGGCTTTTTTAATGGGGTCTCCGGCTGCCTCTTCCACCAGAAGTTGCGTTTTAAATAGGATAAAATCCTTAGCTTCTTTTTTAATATATTCTTGAAATGCCGTAGCACCTACTCTTTGTACATAGGAGTCAGGGTCTTCTTTATCGGGTAGAAGGACAATTTTGACGTTCATATCCTCTTCCAAGACCATATCCAAACCCCTCAATGCCGCTTTGACGCCCGCGGTATCCCCATCGTAAATGATTTTGATGTTTGGGGTAAAACGTTTCACCAAGCGAATCTGTTCAGTGGTCAGAGAGGTGCCACTGGAAGCCACCACGTTTTCAATACCTGCTTGATGCAGCGAAATAACATCCGTGTAGCCCTCCACTAATATCGTTTCGTCCTCTTTTTGAATGGACTTTTTAGCGTGAAATAAGCCATATAATACCTTATTTTTTACATAAATATCCGTTTCAGGCGAATTGATGTACTTAGGCGCGTTGGCGTCCTTTTGCATGATACGCCCTGCAAAAGCAATGGGCTTTCCGACCATACCATGAATGGTAAACATAACTCGATTACGGAAAAAATCCTGCTCGTATTGTTTACTGGTCAAACCCAACTTTCGCAATAAATCAATGGAATACCCCTCAGTAACCAACGTTTTAGTCAACGAATCACGGTTTTCGGGCGAGAACCCCAATCCCCACTTGAGGATG
>JANMYC010000125.1:0-7823 GCA_031381715.1 Saprospiraceae bacterium | reverse complement strand
AAAGCAGCTGCTTTAAAGCTGAATTTAAGTGATTTCAAATCATTGGACACCTTCGTTCAAGAATTTACGGCTTTATTGAATTCGACTTTTGAAACCAGTCATTTTGATTTTCTGATTAATAATGCAGGTATGGGCAAAACGGTGCCTTTTACGGAGGTTTCAGAAGAGTTATTTGATGATTTTTTAAATGTACATTTCAAAAGCGTTTATTTTTTAACTCAAAAACTCATTCCCAATATCAACCAAGGCGGTAGCATCATCAATATTTCAAGCGGAACGACAAGATTTAGTAATCCTGGGTACTCCGTTTATGCATCCATGAAAGGGGCAATTGAAGTATTAACGAAATATATGGCAAAGGAATTAGGTGAGAAAGGTATCAGAGCCAATGTCGTTGCCCCGGGTCCCGTTGAAACGGATTTTAATAATGGCGCTATTAGAAACAATCCCCAATTCAAAACGATTTTGGGTTCAATGTCGCCATTAGGTCGAGTGGGTAGTGCAGATGATATTGGCGGTGTTGTCGCATTTTTATGCTTCGATGAATCCCGCTGGATTAATGGTCAAAGGATTGAAGTGAGCGGTGGGATCAATGTATAAGTGTGATAAAATATTACCCCCTCAGTAAAAAACTCTAAATATTTGAAAAATGAAATTTTTTTATTGTTTCGCAGTTTTAATTTTTTTCAGTAGTTGTAATAGAATGGCTTATGAACAAAGATTAGAACGCAAAGGGAAAATAAAATGTGGCTGGTATGGTAAAATGACAACGGAAGAAAGGCGAAACACTTTTCCTTTCAATCAAGCACATAAAATTGTCTTGATTTCATATCCCAATTATGCTACGAAATATGTTTACGAAGAAATTACAACACCTTGGGGTGAAAAACTACCAGGAGGGCCGACTGTAGAAAAATATACCATTACTCAACCGATTATTGATACATTTAAGGTATTTCAAAGGCAATATTTAGTTTATGAAAAAGCGGAATTAAGCCAAAATCAAATTGATTCTCTAAGCAATCTTCTATTTAACTTCAAACTTAACTACAGAATTAAATATACTGTTCAATACGAAAGTTGCTGTTATAAACCTCGTAATTCAATCATTTTTTATGGTAAAAATGATGTGCCAATATTTATTTATGAAATGTGTTTTGAATGTTTTGAAAGAAAATTTTTTGCAGAAAAGAATAATTTTGAAAACCTAATCGGATGTATGAACAATGAACTCTACAAAGAGTTTTTCAAGCAATGTCACATCAAATACGGTATTGAAAACAATCAATAATCTAAAATCTAAAACATCATGAAGCAAGAAATAGACAAGGATTCTCTCCCGCCTTTCGTGAAAACATGGCGGCAATTGTATCAGCTTGTTATCATCAGTTTAGTGGTAACAATAGCCTTGCTCTATCTTTTCGGCAAATACTTTGAATAGTGGGTCGAAATATATCAATGTATTGAAACAAATGTATATTTTTGATGCGTTTGAAGAAGCCAAAATAAACGCTACTTTTTTGTCGTCCTAAAAAAATATATCCCGAGTCCTCGGGAGACTGAAAGGAAGTTACGTTATTTTTTTTGGGTCGACTTAAAGAAAAAAGTAGCGTTTATTTTTTCCTAAACTACTAAGTAAATATTTTTGACTAAACCTATTTTATGGCTCTTACCGACTGGATAGTTCTTTTATGCACTTTGGGTGTTGTTGTGTGTTATGGTCTTTGGAAAGGACGCGCTTCCAAACGCAGTATGGAAGGTTTCCTCCTTGCTGACCGCAAATTGCCGTGGTACCATGTGACACTCTCCGTCATGGCAACTCAAGCGAGTGCCATCACGTTTTTATCGGCTCCCGGACAGGCTTACACCGATGGAATGCGCTTTGTGCAATTCTACTTCGGATTGCCTTTGGCGATGATTGTGATTGCCATCACGTTTATTCCTTTATTTAAAAAGCTGAACGTTTTCACCGCTTATCAATACTTAGAGCAGCGTTTTGACCTCAAAACCCGAGTCCTCACATCTTTTTTATTTTTAATACCGAGGGCATTGTCTACGGGTGTGACTATCTCCGCACCGTCCATTATTTTAACAACTATTTTAGGTTGGGATTTGTATTGGACAAATATCCTCACGGGTTCTTTGGTGACGCTTTATTGTATGTTTGGGGGTTCAAAAACCATATCTTACACCCAATTGCAACAGATGTTTATCGTACTAACGGGTATGTTCCTTGCGGGATATATGTGTGTTCATCTGATGCCTAATAATATGGGTTTTAAAGATTCGCTTCAAATAGCGGGTAAAATGGGGAAACTCAACGTTTTGGATTGGAAATTTGATTAAAATAACCGTTATAATGTGTGGTCGGGGCTTATTGGGGGCTTTTTTTTACAATTATCTTATTTTGGAACTGACCAATCGCAAGTGGGGAGATACCTATCTGGTGAATCCGTGGGCGAAAGCCGCTTGGGTTTATTGATGAATGGCATTTTAAAAATTCCGATGCAATTCTTCATTTTAATGGTTGGTGCATTGGTTTTTGTGTTTTACCAATTCGAGCAACCGCCTTTATTTTTTAATAAAACGGAATTGGCGAAGGTAGAGCAGACCCCTCAGTATTCCGATATTTTAGACCGCAATACCAAGCTTTTTGAACAAAAAGAAGTCGCCGTTGCTAACTTAGTCACGGCTTTAAAATCTGATAACTCGGCTCAAACGGACGTCCTGACTCAAGAAGTCCAATCCCTCAATAAACAAACCGATGGTTTGAGAAAAGAGGTGAAAGATTTAATGAAAAAAGGCAACCCAACCGCTGATGTCAACGATACTAATTATATCTTTTTATCTTTTGTTACGAAGTATTTACCCGTCGGTTTGGTGGGTCTTTTGATAGCGGTCATTCTTTTGGCTTCGATGGGTTCGATGGCTTCAGCATTTAGTTCGCTTACGTCCTGTACTGTGGTGGATATTTATCAAAGGCTGATTAATCCCGATGCGACCGAAAAGCATTATTTCCTTTTTTCCCGTTGGTCAACATTGGGTTGGGGTATTTTTTGCATTATTGTCGCCCAATTTACCTCCAATATCGGCAGCTTGATTGAAGCCGTCAATATATTGGGTTCATGGTTTTACGGGACTATTTTAGGCGTTTTTATCGTTGCTTTTTACATGAAAAACATCAAGGGCGATGCGGTCTTTTGGGGTGCCATATTAGCCGAAATCTTCGTCATTTATTCATGGTGGATAGATTTGACGGCTTTCCTTTGGCTCAATTTAATCGGTTGCGTCTTGGTGATTTTGTTTTCTTCGGTGTTTAATTTTTTTAATAAAAAAGAAATTACAACTGATATAAAATAGCTGATTTCGGATATGAGCATATATAGATATTATTTTATCACTAAAACTTTCCAAAAGTTCTAAACTTTAGGAATGTTATCATGGCCTATCAACAAAGCTGCAACAACCTTCAAAAGTTATTGCAGCTTTTTTATACCCCTCAGTAAAAGCGGATTTTATGCTTTTTATAATCATTTTATCCATAAAATATTGGAAAACCTTAGAAAATCTTTCTAAGTTTATGTCCATTAAACTATCCGTAAAACTACCATAAAATGAAAACCATAGAAAACGAAATCAAAAACCTCATAGGTGCCAATAAAATCAAGGAAGCCATTTCTAAAATGGTGGATTATGTGGCTGATAAAGATTCAGAACTGCAAAATAGTTTAGTTCTCCTGAGTTCCCAATTGCAAAGTATTCAAAGTTTGATGCGTCAGGAATTAATCAAGCTTGATGAATACAATCAAAACGTATCTAAAATTAGCTTTTCGGCATTATCTGTCTGTGACCAACTTATTGAACAAGGCTATTTTGACCAAGAACCTACAAGTACAGTTCAAAATGAGGTGGCTATAAAAATCCTTTTTTTGAGTGCAGCTCCCGTAGATGAGCCTACTTTGAAAATTGGTAATGAGTACTTGGATATAAGGCGTAATTTGAGAAAAAGTAAGATTAAATACAGAATAATGGAAGATTTGGATGTGGATTTAGATACTTTTTTAGAAACCATTTGGGTAGAAAAACCAAGTATTATTCACTTTGCGGGACTTTCAGATGCCAACGGGATTATATTGAATGATAAAAATAAAAAAAGCACGAATATCTGCTATAACTATCTGGCTTCGTCTTTCAAACTGTTTCGAGAAACCACCAAATGTGTGATTTTTAATGCAGGGCATTCCCAAAACTTTATTAAAGCGATTTCTGAGACAATTCCCTACGTGATAGGTGTAAAATGCGTTAATCTTTATGATGATGATGCCATTGCATTCACCAATGGGTTTTACACATCTTTGGCTTTTGAAGAAGATTACGAAAAAGCCTACATTATGGGCTTGCATAATCTCCAAAATCAGAAACCCAATTCGCCAAATCCTTACGTTTTTTTTAATAAATCAGTCCCATACATCCATGAATCGGATATGGAAGATGTGCCCGTACTTGAAAATTCATGCGAAAAACCTGTGAAGGGTCATAAATCTAAAAAATAAGAACTACTTAGGTGATCCCAAATCCCCGAAGGGAATATATATTTATAGTAAAAAATGTATCGATTTTGTGTAATCCCGGAGGGATTTTATATTAAAAAGGCTTTTTAGTATATAATCTCCCGAGTAAGGTCGGGACAGGCTCTTCAGGATTATGACAATATTGCTTGTTCATTCGCTATAAATATAGATCCCCTTCGGGAATTTTTGGGCACCTAAGTAATTGAAAAAATAGAACTTTTACCATATAATAAGATGAAAAAGATAAATATCGAAGAAAAGCTTGCTCTTTTCAGTGATTATTGGAATCCCAGAATCGTGGGAGAATTGAATGGTCAGCATGTGAAATTAGTAAAATTTCAAGGCCAATTCGTGTGGCACAAGCACGATGATGAAGACGAAATGTTTTATGTTTTGAAAGGCGAATTCAATATGGAATTGCGCGATAAAACCATTTTATTGAGAGAAAACGAGTTTTTCATCGTCCCCAAAGGCGTTGAACACCGACCTGTTGCGGAGAAAGAAGTGTCCATTATGCTTTTTGAGCCAGCTACCACATTGAACACGGGCAATACAAAAGGAGAATTGACGAAGGAATACTTGGAGAAAATTTAAAATACATAGTTTAGTTATGGAGTCTTAGGAAGCCTTAAAGGCCTATGGGATGTACAGAAAACGTTTTGTTAGGAAAATTCTATAAAAACAGTCTATTTAGGCTGAAATTTTGACAAAATACAAAAAAAAGGGTGCTAAAAAAGCTTCCTTATATTTATAATTGCCAAAGGCTTCGTACTAATTGATTTTTTTTATAAGGAATAAAGTCTTAGATATTGCCAATTTTTATACTTAATCATGTTTTAGGAGTAGATATTTTCTAACAAAACGTTTTCTGTACATCCCATAGGCCTTCAAGGCTTCCTAAGACTTTCCTCCTTCACTAAAATTTTCAGAGAACCCAAAATTTGAATCCACTTTAAATATCAAAATTCATGCATCATCCATCATTTCGTACTTTAATTTTAACCTTTTTGAGCCTTATTCCTATCTTTTCATTAAAAGCTCAAATTATTACCTCCACCCAAATTGACAGTGTGGTTGAAAAAACGCTCAAGACATTTGATGTGCCGGGTATTGCCGTAGCGGTAGTGAAAGATGGCAAAATCATCCACGCCAAAGGCTATGGTGTGCGCTCTTTGAATACCAAAGAAAAGGTCAATGAAAACACTTTATTTGGTGTCGCTTCCAACAGTAAAGCCTTCACTTCGGCTGCTTTGGGGATGCTTCAAGACGAAGGGAAATTGAGTTATGATGATAAAGTAAGAGATTATATTCCTGAATTTAAAATGTATAATCCTTATGTAACAGAGGAGTTTACGATTCGGGACATGTTGACCCATCGGAGCGGCTTGGGCTTGGGCGCAGGAGATTTGATGTTTTGGCCAGACTCCAATAATTTTTCAAAAAAGGATTTAATTCATAATTTAAGGTATCTGAAACCTGTCTCCAGTTTTAGGTCGAAATATGATTATGATAACTTGATGTACATCTTGGCGGGTGAAATTATCCAAAGAGTATCGGGTATGACTTGGGAGGAATTTATCGATAAGCGCATTTTAAAACCGTTTGGCATGACGAGTACGGCACCCTCTTTCAGCCGTTTGAAAGATAAAACTAACGTGATTGACCCGCACGCGCCCGTGGATGGAAAAGTGAAAGTGATTCGCCGAGATTGGAATGAATCGGCAAACTCTGCGGGAGGCATTTATAGCAACGTGGTGGACATGAGCAAATGGATTATTATGCAAATGGACAACGGCAAATACGGCGAAGGCTTAAAACAACAGCTTTTCAGCGAAGCCGTCCACGATGACATGTGGACACCACAAACCATCCAACCCTTTAGAGGTAAAAATGCCTATAATACCCATTTTTCAAGTTATGGCTTGGGTTGGGGATTGAGCGATGTGAAGGGCTACAAACAAGCCACGCATACGGGCGGCTTAGCGGGTATTGTTACCCAAGTGACCATTATTCCGGATATAAAATTAGGTATTATTGTTTTCACAAATCAGCAATCGGGCGCCGCTTTTAACTCTATTACGGCGACCATAAAAGACAGTTATTTGGATGTAAAAGGCTTGGATAGAATCAAAGAAAACCACGATAGAGTCGTTAAAAATGAAGCGGAAGCTCAAAAAATTACTTCCGAAATTTGGGAAAAAATCGCCGAAGAGCAGAAAAATACGGCTTCAAAAATGAGTTCAAGCACCATTTTAGGCACTTATACCGATAAATGGTTTGGTGATGTGACTGTTTCTGAAAAGAATGGGAAGCTGTGGTTTGAGTCGAAAAGGTCGTTTTTACTATCTGGTGAAATGTTTCCTTACAAAGGCAATACGTACGTCATCAAATGGACAGAACGCAGCATGGACGCCGACGCATTTGCCATATTTACATTGGATAGCGAAGGCAAAGCCAATGGTTTAAAAATGGAAGCGATTTCACCGCTGACGGATTTTAGCTTTGATTTTCAGGATTTGGATTTTGTGAAGGGGAAGTAACACTCCTCAGTAACACGCTCGCTCGCTCGATCGAGGTCTGTGACTTCGGGTGTGTATTTTGTGGTCTTTGACCACTCATCAATATATGTGGTCAAAGACCACAGAATTTGCACACGAGGTCACAGACCTTGCGCGAGCAGGGGTGTTCCAATTTACAAAAAAGAGACAATTAATTGAAAAATATAATAATTTAGATGAAGGAAGAATAGAAATAATATTAGACAAAAGCAGTTTGTTTTTTTCGAAAAAAAACGATTTTTGTGATTTAGAAATAGTAAGTATTGTAGATAGTACTTTTTTTGGTTGGCTTATATTTAAACAGAGAGATTCTAAACCTTTCAGTTTGGACTTAAAAAAAATGGAAATAATAGTTTCTGACTATTTATCAAAATGAGTGTATTGCCTGAGAAAGGGGACAGATTTAGGAACATATTTTTTAGAAAAAAATTTCGACAATTAAAAAATAAAATAATTTAATACTATTATTAGGCTCGTTGAAATTGTTGGAAACGCTGTGACACTAAGCGTTTCCCGTTCTTGCAAGTGTTCTGTACTTTAGTAGTGTGCTGTTTGTTGTATTCAGTCTCTGACTGAATATACATCTAAAGGAGGGCAATAGCTCGACCACGCCTTACCCCTCAGTATTTTGCTTGAAATACTGAGGGGTATAATTTTTGCATAGTAGGATGCAGGCGGTCGGTAGACCGCTTCT
>JANMYC010000725.1:0-22024 GCA_031381715.1 Saprospiraceae bacterium | reverse complement strand
TCTCCGAGTGCCCCTATTTCTGTTCTTTTTTCCAATGGTTAATTTCAATCTTTTAGTAAAAAAATAAAATATTGAAAATCAATGTTTTATATGATTTTTCAATTTTAAATTACAGGACAAAACTACTTTTTAAAAACCAATATTCTATGAAAAAACCGTAAAATATGCTTTCAATACTGAGAGCCTGCCCCGATTTCTCGTGGGGGGTGATGTGTAAGCCCTCAAATAAAACAAATGGTGATTGAGTCTGTTCATCAATCACCATTTGTTTTATTTTTAATTTAAAAAAAAGTTTTATTTTAAAATAACAAATTCTGTTCGGCGATTATTGGCTCTGCCTTGCGGCGTATCGTTGGTATCTACAGGTTTGGATTTTCCAAAACCTTTGGATTGAAGCCTATCCACAGCGATACCTTTTTGAATCAAATAATCTTTTACGGCTTTTGCCCGTCGGTCAGATAGGTCAAGATTGTGCGTATCTGAGCCTTGGCTATCTGTGTGTCCTCTCAGCTCAATACGCATTGTGGCATTTTCAGTCAATAATTGATTGAGTTTATTCAATTCCGCAAAGGATTCGGGCTTCAAAGTGGCTTTATCAGTATCGAAAAATACATTTTTCAACACAATTGCTTTTTCTTCTTTAGGCTTTGTAGCTGCCTCGGGTGAAGGTTTCGTTTCCATTGATTTGATGGGTTGTAGCTTTATATCCAGTTGGAAAGGTTTATCCAAAGTAGCATTTTCAGTCAAATTGAAATTTTCAGACTGAAATAAATAAAGCTCTTTTGATACATTCAAAGCATAATTTTTACCAAAAGGCAAGCACACTAAAAATTCTCCTTTTTCATCAGTATTAGAAACAATTATCGTTTTTTGAGAGGCTAAATCAATAATTTCGACTCTACTACTGAGGGGTAGCTTTGTTTCCGCATCACTTACTTTTGCTTTCACATAAGTCACTGGCTGAGCACGGTCAGCTAAAGGTAGTTCAAAATAAAATAAATCGTAATTGAATTGCCCCGTAGTCGTTTTGCTAATATTGCGCGCATAAAAGGCTGTTTTACCGTCTATTGCAACGGATAAAGTGCCTTCATCTTCTTTTGTATTGATTGGATAGCCCAAGTTTTGAGGCTCACCCCAAGTACCATCGGCTTGCATACGGCTCAGATAAATATCTTTTCCGCCCATTCCTGGATGACCCTCCGAAGTAAAATACATCGTAACACCATCCGGATGAATAAAAGGCGTTTGTTCATCAAAAGGCGTATTGATAGGTGCACCCATATTTTTAGCTTCACTCCACTTGCCATTTTCATATTTCACGTACCAAATATCCAAACCACCTACACCTCCTGGGCGGTCGCTTGCAAAATAAACAGTTCGACTATCGGCTGTAATGGACGGCTGTGCATCCCAATAAGTGGAATTTATCGCTGCCACACCGCGCGGGGTCGTCCATTTTCCATCTTTAAGTTGTGAAAACAATATATCGCATCCGCCTAAAATATTGGGGCGATTACAGACTGTATAAAACATGGATTTGCCATCTGGTGAAATACATTGTGCGCCCTCGTTTTCATCTGTATTGAGTTCGGTGAGCGGAACGCCTTTTTGCCATTCACCATTGACTTTTTTAGACATATAAAAATCCTCTTGTCTTCCGACTCTGGCAGTGTAAACTAATGTCTCTCCATCGGCTGTCAAAGCGGGCAAATACTCTGAATACTGAGGGGTATTGACTTTATCACCTAATGATTGTGGATTGAATGGCACGGGGTTTTTCATAGCTACTTCCATGAATTTCGTATCCTTTGCGGACTTTAAAGCTTTCGCTTTTTTAGTCGCCGTAGCCTTACTCGAATTGGCATAAGCCTCAAAATGCGCCGAAGCTTCGGCATATTTATCTTGCTTCAACTCAATATTCCCTAATGAAAAAAGCACCTCAGGCTCATAATTAGGGTCTATTTTTTCTACTTTTTCAAAAGCAGTTTCGGCATCATTAAATTTACCGAGCTTATAAAATGCTGCTGCTTGTTGAATTTGAGCATCAATAAAAGTAGGTTCACTCTTGAGGGCATCGCTGAATGCATCCAAAGCTTTTTGGGTTTCACCTAAAATATTGTGCTTAACACCTTCGTCGTATAACTTTTTAGATTTACCTACTGCTGTCTTTTTGGTCGTATAATTTTGACTAAGAAGAGCATTTTGAATCATTATTAGACTTAGAATAAAAAAGAATTTTAAAAAGAATCTATTCATTATTAAGATTTATTATTTTTTAAAGTCATTTGCTCAGATAAAGCGGTTATCAAAAGTATCCAAACTCAAGCCAAATACGTTTCTGCATTAAACGTTTCAAATCTAAAAATGGTGTATAAGGAACGGTGAAACAATAAAAGCGTGTTTTGGGCTTATTCTTTTCCAGTTATATTGCGCCCGCCTGAATGATTAGTCGGGCAGGCATCTTTTGCGTCAAAGATTCCCGATATTATCCTTAAAAGATACGTAATCTAACAGAAAAATAATTAGGCCGAAAACACGCTTTTATTATTTCACCGTTCCTAAACAATATCACACCTTTAAAAATATAAAAATGATTATCTTTGCAAACTTTAAAAGCATCATTTTAACTTATATTCTGCAATCAAAATTAAAAGAGAATATAATATTTTCAATATAGTATATGGAAAAACTGAAAATAGGTATTAGTGTAGGTGATATAAACGGCATTGGCTTAGAAGTCATATTAAAAACAGTATCTGACGAGCGCATTTTGAAACATTGTACACCTATAATTTATGGGTCGTCAAAAGTAGTTTCTTATCATAAAAATATTGTGCAAGTCGAATTTCCTTTTGCCAATATTCGTACTGCATCGGAAGCTGAAGAAGGCAAAGTTAATGTCATTAATTGTTGGCAAGAGAATGTAAATATCACTGTTGGAAAACTCAGTGATATTGGAGGTATTTATGCTTACAAAGCCCTTGAAATTGCTGTTCAGGATTGGAAAAACGAGGATATAGATGCCTTAGTTACCGCCCCCATCAACAAAAAGGCTATGAAAATGGCTCAATTTCCATTCCCTGGTCATACAGAATATTTGACTGAAGCATTGGGTGTGTCTGAAAGCCTCATGATGTTAATAAATGACAACTTGAAAGTAGGTTTGGTTACCAATCACCTACCCCTCAGTAAAGTTGCTGAAAATATCAAAAGGGAAAAGATTTTAGAAAAAATTCAGATTCTCAATGAAACGCTCCGAGTTGATTTTTTCATTGAAAAACCAACTATTGCAGTATTGGGATTAAATCCCCATGCGGGTGATGAAGGTGCTTTGGGCACTGAAGAAATAGATATCATTCGCCCTGCCATAGAGCAAGCAAAAGAAAAAAATATTCTGGTTATGGGGCCTTTCCCTGCGGATGGTTTCTTTGGATCTGGTCAACATTTAAAATACGATGCTATATTAGCTATGTATCATGACCAAGGGCTTGCACCGTTCAAAGCCTTATCTTTTGGCGAAGGAGTGAATTACACAGCGGGGCTTCCGTTGGTAAGAACTTCACCTGACCACGGTACGGGATTTGATATTGCTGGACAAAATATGGCCGATCCAGCCTCTTTCAGAAAAGCACTTTATATGGCTTTGGACATTGCCCGTAATCGTGAACAATACGCAGAAATGACGTCTAACCCGCTTAAATCTCGCAGTACAAAGTTGAAAACTGGCGAAGATGAAGTAATTGTAGAAGAACATTAATTTTTATAGTTTTTTTTAAAATAAAACTATAAAATATAATAAATAAATGATTGAATTTCAAAGAGTTATACTCAATAATGGTCTGCGTGTTATTATTCACGAAGACAATAGTACACCTTTAGTAGGTTTAAATTTATTGTATGATGTGGGTAGTAGAGATGAAAACCCTACACGAACGGGTTTCGCTCATCTGTTCGAACATTTGATGTTCGCTGGCTCTGCCAATGCGGCTGATTTTGACCAACCCATCCAACAGGCAGGCGGTGAGAGCAACGCTTTCACCAATAATGATATTACTAATTTCTATGCTTCTGTTCCCGCTGAAAATCTTGAAACTTTACTTTGGTTAGAGAGTGACCGTATGTTGGCATTGAATATAAATGCTCGTTCATTGAATGTTCAACGAAAAGTAGTGGTTGAAGAGTTTAAAGAAACAGTTCTAAACGAACCCTATGGCGATATGTGGCACCATTTGAGTGATATGGCGTACACAACCCATCCATATCGCTGGCCTGTAATCGGCTTAGAGCCGAAGCACGTTGAGGATGCTCGTTTGGACGAAGTAAAAGATTTCTTTAAAAAGTTTTATGTTCCTAATAATGCAATACTCGTTGTTTCAGGCAATTTAGAGAAAATTGGTGGCGTAGAAGGAACAAAACAAAAAATAGAGCGCTGGTTTGGAAATATTCCTCAAGGGGAGGTTCCTACTCGTAACTTACCCAAAGAGCCAACTTTAAGTGCCCAAATCCGCCGCACGGTTGAAGCCAACGTACCCGTTGAGGCGTTGTACATAGCATTTCATGGACCGGCAAGAAAAGAAAACGATTATTACGCTATCGATTTAATGACGGATGTTTTATCAAGTGGTTCATCGTCTCGTTTTTATCAAAAATTACTTAAAGAAAAAAGAATTTTTTCTGAGATAGATTGCTTCCAAACTGGCAATATAGACCCAGGGCTCATCATCATTGAAGGCAAACCTACTGAGGGGGTGTCATTAGAGCAAGCAGAATCAGCTATTTGGGAAGAGTTAGAGTTAATAAAAACTGAACTTATTGCTGAAAACGAACTTAAAAAGTTAAAGAATAAAATAGAAAGTCAACAGGCTTTCAGTGATGCTGGAGCTTTAAATAAAGCTATGAATTTAGCTTACTATGAGCTTTTGGGCGATGCTCAGCTTATTAATACTGAATTTGAAAAATACAATCAGGTCACGGTTGAGGATATTCGTCGAGTGGCATCCACTATTTTCAAAAAAGAAAATAGTGTTATTCTATTTTATAAGCCCAAAAAATGATTGAAAATTTTGTGTAACCCCTCTTCTGCAAAAATTCATTTCGAATAACCTAAAATAGTTATTATTTTTTTAAAATAATTTTACTTGCGTAATTGACTTATTTTCAAACGATTACAAATAGTCAAATAGAAACCTATTTTTATTTGATAACACATTTTACACTCTAATTTCTATTTTATAATTTCTATTGGCATACCTTTTGAAATATTCTAAACATATTTGATTTACAATTTTTTAACAGGCTTACCTCCCACCTGTCAGTTTTTTCCAAATTAGATTTTATTCACACTACCTCCCCGTGTGTGCATCAAGACAAACATAGCAATATTTAAACAGCAATTTTATAACATCCTTAACGAACCTTACTGCTATGAGAAAGTACATTCTTATAGTCGCTATGATTGCGGCAATTATTGAAGTAGAAGCTAATACGGTTTCATCTTTCAAACCAACTCAAATCGTAAGAGACTACGTTTCTACATATTTAAACATCGCTTCATTCGAATCTGCTCGAAGCGGTATTCCAACCAGTATTATTCTCGCTCAAGGTATCATAGAATCGAGCTGTGGTAGTTCTTATTTGGCTACAAGAGCTAACAACCATTTTGGTATAAAGTGGAAATCTTCGGAGGATGGCCAATATGTCACTATGAATGATGACGATAGAGATAAAAGAGGCAATATTACGCCTTCACGATTCGTAGTTTACCGTTCTGCTGAAGAATCTTATCGTATCCACAGTGATTTTTTGATGAACAGAGAGCGGTACAGCCGATTGTTTAAACTTGATCGCACTGATTATCGCGGTTGGGCAAAGGGACTTTCTGATTGTCATTATGCCACAGATACAGAATATGCCAACAAACTAATTAGATGTATAGAGCAATATCAGCTTAATCAACATGATATTCCGATGGTTTTGTCATTGGATGATGAAGATGCTACTTACGATAATAACGTAGCAAGCTATTCAAAGCCTATCGTAAAACCTATCCAAAACAATAACAATGCAGGTAATCAACAAAGAAATAATGATTCAAGAATCAATGATGTCGCCGAAAATGATAATTCTGAGTTATTCGAAATCATTGGTGTAGAATCAGGAAGAGTATCATCCAACAGTACATGGGAAGTAAAAAATCCTGAAAATTCACGAAAAGACAATCAATTGTTCGAAATTAAACCTGCAACAAAACCCAAAGTAATGCACAAAAAAAGCGTAAAACCAGCCTCAAAAGCTGTAGTAAAGAAAAAAAGCAGGTAATCCTAAGTAGGCGTTAAAGGATAGTGACAGTTATTTTAACCCAACTACTTATTAAGAGATTAAAACAAAGAGAATAATTGATTTGTATTCGTTTTGGATGAAATTGTTGAGGCAGGGGTCGAAAGATCGCCTGCTTTTTTTATTGGTACAAATGACTCTAAAACTCTCTATTTTGCTTTTATTGAAATGAATTTTTCTAACTTCGCTTTATGGAAAGTATTAATCCTAATTTGAATATTGGTAAAAAGAAAACCATCCCCTCAGTATCTGAGTTCGTGGAAGGGATTATCCATGGCAATAGAGTCCTATTGAGCCAAGCCATCACATTGATAGAAAGTACTCGAAGCGACCACCAAGTTTTAGCGCAAGAAATTATTGAAAAAGCACTCCCTTACTCGGGCAATAGCATTCGCATAGGTATCACAGGCACGCCAGGCGTGGGCAAAAGTACATTCATAGAGACTTTCGGTACCTTTATCATTGAAAATAAAAGCGCAGATAATATACAACATCAAATAGCAGTGCTGGCTATTGACCCATCCAGCCAAGTCTCAAGAGGTAGTATTTTAGGCGACAAAACGAGGATGATGCACCTTTCTACCAACCCAAAAGCCTTTATTCGCCCTTCTCCTGCGGGTGATTCATTGGGTGGAGTTGCTCGAAAAACGCGTGAAAGCATCATTTTATGTGAAGCGGCTGGTTTTGATACGATTATTGTAGAAACTGTTGGAGTCGGTCAGTCCGAAACAGCAGTACATTCCATGACAGATTTTTTCCTACTCCTGTTATTACCCGGTGCTGGCGATGACCTTCAAGGAATAAAAAGAGGAATAGTGGAAATGGCTGATTTAGTAGCCGTGAATAAAGCGGATGGAGAAAGGGAAATGATGGCAAAACAAGCTAAGGTATTTTATCAAAATGCACTGCATCTTTTTCCTGCCAAAGGGAGCTCATGGATACCCCAAGTAGTGACTTGTTCAGCGATTTCAAAATTAGGAATATCTGATATTTGGCAATTAATCAAGGATTATAAAGCCTTCACTATGGCTAATCATTATTTTGATGAAAAACGCCAATCACAGGCTAAATACTGGCTTTATGAAAGTATTGAACAAGCTTTAAAAAAACAGTTTTATAGTCACCCCTCAGTAAAAAGCCATTTAAATACTATAGAAAATGCAGTTTTAAACGGTAAAATATCTTCTTTTCAAGGGGCAGAAGAGTTATTGAATATTTTTTTAAAAAATCAATAGTGAAAAGAGAAACTTACCATTACATTATTGCTCTTTTAATAGTTCTAACATTTCACTCAACATCATAGCCGTAGCGCCCCACACCACTTTCCCAAATACATCGAAGTAAGGAACATCTGGCAACACAAATGAGTCATTGATGCGAATGTCCTTAAACTTCCAATTCTCAGAATTACTCAAAATACTGAGGGGGGTCTCAATGATATGCTTCACCTCCGTTTCTTGACGCTGATACTGTGGGGTATCACTCACCCAACCTAAAAAAGGAAAAACATGAAAATTGCTCACCGGGATGTATAAATCCGTCATTTCACCTATAATCTGTATAGTTTTCGGATCAATTCCCACCTCTTCATACGTTTCTCTCAATGCACAGGCTACAAGGCTTTCATCGTCTTTTTCTAATTGTCCTCCCGGAAAACTTATTTGACCACTGTGACTGTGATTGGGATTATCGCTGCTTGTTCTTTCCGTTAAAAGCACATTCCATTCCCCGTTTTTTGGAAAAAGTAAAATCATGACACACGCATGCCGAGCAGTTGGAGGAGCTTCCATTGTATTTTTACGCGCTAAAACAGCCATTCTGGCTTGATGCTCCCTTCCTGGTAAACCTTGAGCATACCGCTCAGAAATCTTCTCAATAAAATTATCTAACATCTTTTATCTAATCGTTTTATAAATTGTTCTAAAAACACAGAGACAAAGTAAAAAATATATCTTAAAGATGGTTAAAATTCAGATATTTGACGCATGATTATCGTTAAAAATCATTTTAGGAATGAAGTATAATAAAGTGTCCATTAAAAAATAATTTGCCAGCCAGCAGGCAGGACATTTTAGCCCAACTACTTTATTTTACTTCATTCCTAAATTCATCGTTCTATATCGATTTTCTGTATGGTTTCAAAAGGATAATTAAAAACAATTTAGAAATGATTCCCTCCCAACCCCGTACACTCGGAGGCGCAAGCTCTCAATTTCCAAAGCCTCTAAAGAACTTTTTATCGGCTAATCGGCTACCTTTATTGGTAATCGCTTTTTTATCAATAAGTTTATATATCCAAACTATTAGATTTGAGTATGCATTAGACGATACAATGGTAATTGTAAAAAATCAATTTACCCAACGAGGTATTGATGGTATTGGCGATATTTTCAAATATGAGAGTTTTAGAGGTTATTTCGGTGAGCAGAAAAAACTGCTTGAGGGCGACCGTTATCGCCCCCTCAGTATTGCTACTTTTGCGATTGAAAAAAGTGTTTTCGGGGGTAGTAAAAAAGTAAGCCATTTTATCAATATTCTACTTTACGCCTTGACGGGTTTACTCCTTTTCAGAGTATTGCTTTTCATGTTTCCGAATGATAATAGTAAAAAATGGTATTTAACTATACCTTTTATGGCTACAATGCTTTTTATAGCTCATCCACTCCACGTAGAAGTAGTAGCCAATATCAAGGGGAGAGACGAGATTATTGCTTTTATGGGTGAAATAGCAACTCTTTATTTTTCATTTAAATACATCTATAAAAATAAAAACGTCTATTTAAGCGGCTCTTTTTTTGCGTTTTTAATTGCCATTTTATCAAAAGAGAGTGCTATTACCTTTTTAGTAATCACGCCTTTGACGCTTCATTTTTTCACAAAAGCTACTTTTTTAGAAAAAATAAAAAGCACTATTCCTCTTGTATTAGGAACGGTACTTTATCTATTTATACGCGTAAAAGCCATTGGCTATCTTTTGAGTAGTGCCGTGATAACGGATGTGATGAATAATCCTTTTTACGGAATGTCTTTGGCTGAAAAAACGGCTACTATATTTTATACTTTGTTACTTTATTTGAAATTACTGATTTTTCCGCATCCTCTTACCCATGATTATTATCCGTATCAAATTCCTAAAATGACTTGGGGCGATTGGCAACCTGTGTTTTCGCTACTGCTCCATGCCGTTTTAATGGTCGTTATACTGAGGGGTATAATTTTTAAAGAAAAAGAGTCCCCGAAAATTACAGCCTATTGTGCAGCATTTTATTTAATCACTTTAAGCATTGTTTCTAATCTGTTTGTCTCCGTCGGTACATTTATGAATGAGCGTTTTATGTATCATGCTTCTTTAGGATTTTGCATTTCGTTGGCTTATTTTTTAAGTAAAAATGACCGTTTTTTAATAAAAAATCAAAACATTGGAATATTTGTATTAAGCATTATAATTTCAGCTTTCTCTATTAAAACGCTGGTGAAAGTTCCTGATTGGCGCAACAATTCCACTTTAAATCGTTCAGCCATACATTATTCACCTAATAGTGCAAGAGCAAATTGCTTTTATGCGGTTTCGATATGGGAGGATACTTATTCCAAACTGCCCAAAGAATCGGATGCTTCCCAACGAAAAGTAGTTTTGGATTCCATGAAACCCTATTTTGATAAATCCATCAGCATTTTACCTAATTACAGTGCTGCTCAAAAAATGCGCGCCATAGTAGCTATCGAATATCATAAAATAGATAATAATTTTGATGCCTTACTGAAGGTATTTGAAGAGGTGAACAGAAGTCGGTCTTATGAACCTTCTATTTTGAAATACCTTAAAGAAATTAATCCAAGAGTAGAAGATAAAACCACTGCCGAAAAATTGAAATCGTTTTACACCCAAATGATTGATTTTTTTAATGAAAATTATCCATCAAGCATAATGCCTTCTGAGTACACCTATCTTTTAAATGAAATACAAAATAGAACTACCCAAACTCGATGAAATCAAGTTTTATAGAAACTTATATTGTCATTAAATCGTAAAATATTTTTTTAATAAAAACTATAACTACTTGATTATCAATACTTTATTTTATATTTTTAACTGATTTTTTAATTTTTTAAAATCAATGTTGCAACCTAAAAAAACAGGTATTGTCATTACTATCAAATAACATCGGAAATAATCAACAACAAGTGGATCAACATTTTGATATCGTAGAAGCGTGTAAGCGAGGAGACCGCAAGGCACAATTTGAGCTGTACAAACTGTACTCTAAGGCAATGTATAACATATGTTTGCGGATGCTCAGCTCAGTAGAAAATGCAGAAGATGCTTTGCAAAACTCTTTTGTGGATGTGTTTTCAAAATTGGATTCTTTCCGTTTTGAATCATCCATTGGAGCTTGGATAAAGCGGATTGTAATTAATAATTGTATCAATCATATCAAAAAACGCAAACTCGATTTTGCGGAATTGAATGACAATTTACATCACATCCCAGAAGATGGGAAGGACAATGTACCAAATGAGGTTTTAAAAGTAGAACTTATACAGAAAGCGATTATGCAGTTGCCTGAGGGCTATCGGGTCGTTTTCACACTATATGCCATGGAAGGTTATGATCATGAGGAAATCGGTGAAATCCTCGGCGTGACAGAAGCGACTTCAAAATCACAGTATTCGAGGGCTAAAGCAAAATTGAGGGATATTTTGCAGTCGCCGCGTCACGTAATTGAATCGTAAGTAGCAGATTTTTAATATTATCTACCCCCTCAGTAAAACGCATAAATAAAGCAGTTTTTAAAGCTGTAAAGAGCATTTTAAAAGATGAAAAAATTAAATAATTTAGAACAGTTTTTAAAGGAGAACAAGTCAGCATTCGATAGTGCTTTGCCTTCTAATGCGATATGGGATAGAATTGACTACCAATTGTCAGAAACAAAAGTCAACGTTGAAGACTTTATTTCAAATAATAGAGAAGCCTTTGATAGCGAGATTCCTTCTTTGGATATTTGGTCTAAAATCGAAAACACATTGCCACAAAGCAATCAATTAGAGCATTTTATTACAGAAAACAGGGTTTTATTTGATACTGAAACACCTCATTTGAAAGTATGGACAGGCATCGAAAAACGACTAAATGGTGTAAAAGAATATGGCGTTGTCAGAATTGGTTGGTGGCGGCAAGCAGCCGCGGCAGTGGCTTTATTAGTAGTGGGTGCTTGTTTGGGCATTTATTTTACGAATAAAACTGAAAATACCGCAATAGTGCAAGCTGCCAAAGAAGTCGCTCCCGATTTAAAAGAGGCTGAAAACTTTTATAACCAAAAGGTAGAATCTAAATTAACTCAGCTGGTTAGCTATAATCCTGACCCCTCAGTAATGGCGGATTTGAATCAATTAGACGAAATACAAGAAGAACTGAAAGAGGAATTGCGCCGTGCACCGGCTTCTACTCGCGAGGAAATAGTTCGTCGGTTAATTGAAAATTACCAAATTAAATTAGGCATTCTAGAACGCGTTTTGAATCATATAGAGGAACATCAAACTGATAATCAAAAAATTCAGCAGAAAAATGAAAAAATATAGTAAAATAGGACTTTTGCTTTTACTTGTTGCCGCGAGCTTTACCGCAGAGGCAAGTGAATTCAGAATAACAGACCCCGGACAAGACTCCATTATTGGTGAAAAGAAAGAATTTTCTAAAACAGAGAATAAAACCTTTAGTGTAAACCCAAATATACTGGTCATTTTATCCAATAAATACGGTAAAATAGATGTAAAAACGGGTGGAACCAATCAAGCAACTGTCAACGTGACCATTAAAGTACAAGCCAATTCACAAGGAGAAGCGGATAAAGTATTTGATAGAGTCAATATTGCATTCAGCGATGGGCCAGATTACGTAAAAGCTGAAACAGACATAGAATCTCAAAGCAGTTGGTGGAGTTGGGGCAATAATTCAAGTGATTTTTCAATTAATTATGAAGTC
Organism: Saprospiraceae bacterium; assembly: GCA_031381715.1. GTDB lineage: Bacteria > Bacteroidota > Bacteroidia > Chitinophagales > Saprospiraceae > JAAFJT01. Next base: position 9,705 of record JANMYC010000725.1, on the reverse strand, counting down.
ACTATGCCCGCAGCCAATAAGCTTGACCTTTCCAATAAATATGGAAACAGCCATATCAGCGCCCTCAACAGTTGGGTAAAAATTGACCAAAAGTATGGCGATTTTAAATTAGATGGCGCAGCTTCGGCTACTGTAAATTTGGCTTATGGTGGAGGTACAATCGAGCGATTAGCAGGCTTGACAGCCAGTGTTTCCTATGGAAAATTGAGTGCTTCAGACATTAAAGACGTGGCTCTAAAATCCAAGTATTCTGCTTTTAAATTTAATAAAATACAGAACCTTGCACTGACATCCGCTTATGATGATTTTAATGCCAGTTCAGTTACTAACTTTTCAGTGGATAGCAAATATGGCGACATGATAATCGGTGATGTGGAAAATTTAGCAGTGGTGAGTGCCTACACTGATTTTAAAATTCGTAAAATTGAGAGTAGTGCTACTTTCCAAACATCTTATGGCGATGTCAGAATTGATGGGGTAAAAAATGGGTTTGATGCCATTGATATTAAGGGTAATTATACGGATTTTGTCATCACGGTTGACCCCTCAGTATCTTACCAGTTGGATGTCAACACATCTTATGGAGATATCAATCAACCTGCATCTTTGAATACTCGCATAGATAAGGAAAAAGGTTCAACTAAAGAAATTATGGGTTTTGTGGGGAGTCAGAATACCAAGAGCCTCATTAAAGCAAAACTGACTTATGGCGATTTGATTATTAAATAAAACATTTGAATTATATTAATGTTTTTTCATACTGATTAGCTTTAAAGCCGCCTTGAATAGATTTTCAAGACGGCTTTTTTATTTTTAATAATCAACCAAAGTGTCTTTTTGTCAGCCTAAAGTTGTTTTAAAGTGACAATTTTTCACATTTATAAAAAAATATATGCCATTATTTCTTCAAAATCTAAATGGTTGTTAATTTGTAGCAAATAAGAATCAATGAGATAGAAGAGTTGATTTAACCAATTAAAAATAAATTTCACACAAGTAAATATATTTAAATTAAGCTATGACTTACGATAATTTCACGATAAAAGCACAAGAGAGCATCATAAAAGCTCAGCAATTAGCGGGCGAAAACAACCAGCAAATGGTTGATACCGCTCATTTACTGAGGGGTATTCTTTCAGAAGATGAAAGTATATCCAGTTTTTTACTAAAAAAAGTAGGTGTCAATATGGCGACCCTTGAAGTAGAATTGGAAAAGGTAATCCAAAGTTTTCCTAAAGTACAACAAGGTGTTGATAAGCAATATTTATCGGGTGAAGCCAATAAAGTATTGAGTAAAGCTAAAACACTTTCTAAGGAATTTGGCGACGAATTCATACCAGTTGAATTGGTTTTATTAGCCATTATACAAGGAAACGACCGCACTGCCAAATTACTACGTGAGCAAGGTGCCAGTGACGAAAACCTCAGGAAAGCAATTTTGGAACTGCGTAAAGGAAGAAAAATTACTGACCAAGGCTCTGAAAACAATTATAATGCCTTGGGAAAGTACGCTGTCAATTTGAATGAGCGCGCTGAAAATGGCAAATTGGATCCAATCATAGGAAGAGATGAAGAGATTCGCCGTGTATTGCATATTTTAAGTCGCCGTCAAAAGAATAACCCGATTATAATTGGAGAAGCAGGAGTTGGTAAAACGGCTATTGTGGAAGGTCTTGCTCACCGAATCATAAGAGGTGACGTACCAGAATCGTTGAAAACGAAGCGGATTTTTTCATTGGACATGGCTTCCTTGATTGCGGGCGCCAAATATAAGGGTGAGTTTGAAGAACGCCTTAAAGCCGTAATTAAAGAAGTAGAAGATTCTGAAGGCGAAATCATTTTATTCATTGATGAAATCCACACGCTCATTGGTGCTGGTGGTGGTCAAGGTGCAATGGATGCGGCTAATATCTTAAAACCAGCCCTTTCACGTGGCGAGTTAAGAACTATTGGCGCTACCACTTTGGATGAATATCAAAAGTATTTTGAAAAAGATAAAGCTTTGGTGCGTCGTTTTCAACCAGTCGTTGTGGATGAGCCGAGTGTCGAAGAAACTGTCTCCATACTGAGGGGCCTTCAAGAACGTTATGAAAACTATCATAAAGTGAAAATTTTGGATGAAGCTTTGGTTTCGGCAGCTGAGCTTTCACATCGTTACATCGCCGACCGTCATTTGCCTGATAAAGCTATTGACTTGATAGATGAAGCCGCAGCTCGTCTTCGCTTAGAGTTGGATAGTGTACCAGAAGAAATTGACGAATTGGACAGAAAGTTGCGTCAATTAGAAATAGAAAGAGAAGCCATAAAACGTGAAAATGACCCCAAAAAGTTAGGCGTTTTAAATGAGCAAATAGCTAATTTGCAGGAACAACTCAAAACTGTAAAAGTAAAATGGGAAGAAGAGCGTGGCATCGTGGAAGTTATTCAAGAATCAAAACGCAAAGTTGAAGAACTTGAATTACGAGCATCCAAAGCAGAACGAGAAAGTAATTATGAAGAAGTAGCCCGCATTCGTTATGGTGAAATTAAGGAAGAAGAAAAGATTTTGCACATGGCTGAGGAGAAACTCAAAACGCTTACACCCGAAAATAGGCTCACTAAAGAAGAAGTCAACGCGGATGATATTGCAGAGGTTGTAGCGCGTTGGACAGGCATTCCTGTGACTAAAATGCTCCAATCTGAAAAAGACAAATTGCTGAATCTGGAAGAGCAAATTGGTCAACGCGTCATTGGTCAACGAGAGGCTATTGAAGCCGTCTCGGATGCGATACGTCGGTCAAGAGCAGGTTTACAAGACGAAAAAAGACCTATTGGTTCGTTTATTTTCCTGGGTCCTACGGGCGTTGGTAAGACTGAATTAGCCAAGGCATTAGCAGATGTTCTTTTTGACGATGAAACGGCTATGACACGCATAGATATGAGCGAATATCAAGAGAAACATTCAGTTTCACGCTTAGTCGGTGCGCCTCCGGGTTACGTAGGTTATGATGAAGGTGGTCAGTTGACAGAGGCTATCCGTCGTCGTCCTTATCAAATTGTTCTTTTGGACGAAATTGAAAAAGCGCATCCTGATACCTTCAACGTTTTACTTCAAGTATTGGATGATGGTCGCTTGACGGATAATAAAGGACGTGTTGCTAATTTTAAAAATACCATAATTATCATGACATCCAATATGGGTTCAGATAAAATATTGGATAATTTTGAAGGATTAGAAGACGTTTCGGATAAGCAAAGGGCTGAGATAATCGAAGAGACAAAGAAGGAAGTAATGGTGGTTTTGAAAGAAAACCTACGCCCAGAGTTTTTGAACCGTATAGATGAAACGATTGTTTTCCACCCCCTCAGTAAAATTGACATCAGAGCCATTTTGAACATCATGGTCAAAGGAGTTAATGATATGTTGAAAAAGCAGGAATTATTTATTTATCCCACAGATTCAGCATTTGACTTTTTAGCCGCCGAAGGCTATGAGCCTCAGTTCGGTGCAAGACCTTTAAAAAGAACCTTACAAAAAGAACTTGTCAATGAATTATCCAAACTGATATTGATGGGTAAATTCCAAAAAGGTGACAAAATTGTTGTAGATGTTCATTTGGGAAGTATTGTTTTTGAAGTAAAAAAAGTAGAAGAAAAGGCAAAAGTCGCTGCCGAAGTTTAGAGATTTTAAAGCAGTATAATAAATATCCGCTATTAGAGCCGAAGGAATTCACGGAATCCTTCGGCTTTTTATTTGAATGAAATACTCCAAGCAACCTCTACCCATTCACGTATCGTAGTAGAAAGTAAATAAGTATTCAGTTAGAATGCTTTACCAATGAAACAATTAATAGCCATTTCATAAAAGATTAGTATTTTTATAGGATAAATGAATGGCTTTAATTTTATTTTAAAAAATGACTGAGAACGAGTTAATTACGCTTTTAGAAGGTTGCAAGGCAAGGGAACGCATGAGCCAGCAGCGTGTGTATAGGCATTTCTATGGCTATGCACTCTCTATCTGTTCTCGTTATACACCGAATATTGAAGAAGCAAAAGAGGTATTGAATGATGCTTTTTTCAAGATTTTCACTAAAATAGACCATTACAACCCCGAATACTCTTTTAAAGGTTGGCTGCATAGAGTTGTCGTCAATACATCCATTGATAAATACCGAAGCAGGCAAAATCAGCCCAAAACTGAAGACCTATCGCAAGCCCAAAGCGTTGAAATCGAAACGGAAGTAGTTGAAAATCTCACGCGTGAGGAGATTTTTAAAATGGTGCAATTTTTATCTCCTGCTTACCGAACGGTTTTCAATCTTTTTGTGGTGGATGGATTTTCGCATCCCGAAATAGCCCAAATACTGGGAATTACTGAGGGAGCCTCCAAATCAAACCTTTCAAAAGCAAGAATGAAGTTGAAGATAATGTTGACAACCAATGAAAGCGAAAAGGGCGGGCAAGCAAAACATTGATTTTTTAATATTTGAGAATGATTTAATTTGAATAAAATGAAAGATAAAGACTTTGATGATATTTTTTCCAAAGGACTGAGCGGTGAGCAAAAACAAGTTTATGATGACATGCTTTGGGAAAAATTAGCAGAAAGACTTGATGAACATGAAAACAAAGGAGGAGCGCTGATTTCAGAAAGCAGTAAAGCCTCAAGAGGGAAGCTACTACCTTGGGTTGGGCTTCTCCTTCTATTGCTACTGGGTGCTAATACTTGGTTTTTATTTAAAATGAATCAATCAGATGATGGAAAAACCCAACTTTTAAAAGAACTCAATGATTTAAAAGCTATTATTGAAAAACAAAATCAGCAGACAAAATCAGATAATATCATTGAAAAAGATACTATCATTATTTATAAATATCTCCCAACTACTTCAGGTAACAGTAAAAATGCTTTTGAGCACCCTAATATTTCCCAGAAAGTTACCTCAAATCAAAATTCAAAATCTGTAACTCCTATAAAATCTGATTTAAATACTGGACTCAAAGGAAATATCCCTCAATCGGATTTTAACTCAGAAAAATTAAAAAACAATAATTACAATCAAAACCAACTAATAAAAAACCCGTCAAATTCTATTAAAGATAAAACTATAGAAGAGACAAGCTCTTTAATTTCAAATGAAAAAAAATCATCCTTTGAAAGCACACCGCCTATCCAAACTATCAATGCTTTACCACACTGGTATTTGAAGCAGACTCTAATGGTATTGCCGCAGCAATTCAATCAGAATAATATTATAACACCCCCTCAGTATAAAAGGCGTTTTTGGGTTGGACTGAACGGCGGGCTTATAAATTACCATACGTCATGGTTCAGCAAAGATAATGTGGCCATATCGCGCAACGAAAAGAGCTACCAAATGGGCTTAAAAATGGAATATGCACTGACTGACCACTGGCGTATCATGGTAGGAGGCGACTATTGCCCTTTTAATTTCAAGATATTTTGGCAAGATAACCGCTATAATTTACCTGCTATCCCTGCTTATTTCGCCAATAATCCGAACGAATATAAATTAAAATATTCCCAAGCATCACAGTCCTTAATACAAGGATATGCAGGCATGAAATATGTTTTTTCAGGAACTAAATGGCGTCCATATTTGGGTATAGCATATACACAAATGGAAATTCTGCCATTTGATACAGAGTATAGTTTCTTAAAGGTTTCAACAAATAAAGAGATAGTTCAAACCATTAAGCAAAATCAAGTTTCAGTTTCAAATATAGCTATGCTAAACGGTGGATTTGAATACAAAATTAGTCCAAGACTCAATGCACAAGCCGAAGGCTTCTATTATAAAGACATAAATAAGGTAAAAAAGACCTATAATTTGTTTGGATTAAGGGGTTCTTTCCTTATTGGATTTTGATTTCAAAAAAAATCAATTTTAAAAGCCGTTTTTAATATCAGACGTTATACCTTTGCATCCCAATTAAGGTTATTTTCTATAACCTCTATTTAAAAATCTTAATTGGATGAAAATGAGCGAAATCAATAACAAACCAGCTATCCTCATGCTGGAAGACGGAACCATCTGGCGCGGTAAAGCTGCTGGTAAAATTGGTACTACCACCGGCGAAATCTGTTTTAATACAGGTATGACAGGTTATCAAGAAATTTTCACAGACCCTTCTTATTTCGGACAACTTCTCGTAGCTACCAATGTGCACATTGGCAATTACGGGACGAAGGACTCTGAAGTAGAATCTGGACACATGAAAATTGCCGGTTTAATCTGTAAAACTTTTAATGTTAATTATTCGCGCGCGAAGGCTGACCATAACATTCAAGATTATTTTGAAAGTGAAGGGATGGTAGGCATCAGTGACGTGGATACCCGTTCTATTGTTCGCCATATCAGAGATAAAGGCGCTATGAACGCCATTATTTCCTCTGAAATTTTCGATGAAAAAGAGCTTGTGAAACATTTGGCATCCGTTCCAGATATGTCGGGTTTGGAGTTATCTTCTGTTGTAACGACCAAAGAACCCTATTTTTATGGCAATGAAAGTGCTAAATACCGTATTGCTGCCTTAGATTTTGGCATAAAGCGCAGTATTCTGAACAACTTTACGCAACGCGATTGCTATGTAAAAGTGTTCCCAGCAAAAACTTCTTTTTCTGAAATTGCCGCTTGGAATCCTAATGGCTTTTTCCTTTCTAATGGTCCCGGTGACCCAGGCGCGATGGATTATGCTGTCGCTACGGTTAAAGATATTTTACAAACAGAGAAACCAGTATTCGGCATCTGTTTAGGACATCAGTTATTGGCAAGAGCCTTGGATGTGCCTACTTATAAAATGCACAATGGTCATAGAGGACTCAATCACCCCGTTTTGAATGTTGTTACGGGTAAATGTGAGGTAACAAGCCAGAATCATGGCTTTGGAGTTGACCCCTCAGTAATAAGGGCAAAATCGGAAACAATTGAGATTACCCACGTAAACTTGAATGATGATACCATTGAAGGCATAAAGGTTAAGAACAAACCTGCATTCTCTGTTCAATATCATCCTGAAGCATCCCCAGGCCCTCACGATGCGCAATATCTATTCGATGATTTTTTAAGCTTAATTGCTCAAAATTAAAAAATTAAAAAAGCTGCAAGTTGATACAACACTTGCAGCTTTTTATTTAAAAGACATTTGGTTTAATAAAAAAAGACCGCCAATGAAGATTGCTCTTATTGGCGGCTTTGATATCTTTTTCAAGAAAAAACACCTGAAATTGTAAGATTCGTATAAAAGAAGTGATTCTTTTAGAAAGGAATATCGTCCTCATTCATTCTTGAAGGACGCGTAATAACATTGGCCGCTGGAGCATTGAAATCCATTGATGCTAAGTTTGAAAAATTATTATCATCAGGATCCGTGAATTTCGAGAACTCGCCCACAAATCTTAACCTCACCTCACCCAATGCACCATTACGATGTTTATTAATTAATATGTCTGCCATGCCTTTCGTAGAGTTACCATTCTCATCTTCCATGATTTGGTAGTATTCTGGACGATAGATAAAACCAACAATATCCGCATCTTGCTCAATCGCACCTGATTCACGTAAATCCGAGAGTTGAGGTTTTTTAGAACCACCCCTTGTTTCCACCGCACGGCTCAATTGAGAGAGTGCAATAACTGGCACGTTTAACTCCTTCGCCAATCCTTTTAAAGCTCTTGAAATAGCCGAAATCTCTTGTTCACGATTACCACCACCTCTGCTTCCGTTTTCACCACCGCCCGTCATCAACTGCAAATAATCTATGATGATGATTTGGATATCATGCTGCGCTTTGAGACGACGACATTTTGCCCGAAGTTCAAAAATATTAATACCTGGAGTATCATCAATATAAATAGGTGCTTTTGACATTTTTTCTATTGCCGTGTGCAATTGTTGCCATTCATGAGGCTCAAGCTGACCGTTTCTTAACTTAGAAGACGGAATTTCTGCTTCCATAGCAACGAGACGCTGAACCAATTGTAGACTCGACATCTCTAATGAAAACATAGCAACACCTTTTCCAAAATCCATCGCTGAATTACGCGCTAAGGAAAGAGTAAAAGCTGTTTTACCCATCGAAGGACGTGCTGCAATGATGATTAAATCACTTGGTTGCCAACCTGATGTCAACCTATCCAATTCAGTGAAGCCTGTAGGCACACCTGTCAAGCCATCTTGCTTTTGAGAAAGGCTTTCTATTTGCTTCAATAATTTAGAAGCTAAGCTGTTCATTCCTTCGAAAGTACGGCTCAAGTTGGTTTCAGTGATAGCAAAAAGACTTTGCTCCGCTTTATCCATTAAATCAAACACATCCGTAGTATCTTCATACGCTTCACGAATGATATTAGTCGAGACTTTTATCATTTCACGCTGAATGTGTTTTTGAGCAATAATCCGAGCATGATACTCAATATTCGCAGCAGACGCTACTCTATTGGTGAGTTCAACCAAGTAATATGCACCTCCTATAAGTTCAAGAGAACCCATACGTTTGAGCTCTTCCGTTACAGTAAGAAGGTCAATAGGTTTAGAATTACGGAATAGCTCTAAAACGGCTTTATATATAGCTTGATGCCCATCAGAATAAAAGCTTTCTGAACGCAACAAATCCAGAACAGCTGGTAGTGCATCTTTATCTAACATAAGTGCGCCCAATACAGCCTCCTCTAAAGCTGCTGCTTGTGGCGGAACTTTCCCGAAAACAAATGAGCTGAGGTCACTTGTGTTGTTACGGTTTGTTTTTTGATTGAAGCGTTGTCCGTTATTGTTCTGTTTACCTTGAAAATTTGAATCTTCCATACCCCTCAGTAGTTAAAATTTTTCGAGTAGATTTTTGACCTTATTGACAAATTAAATAAGATTGAAAAATTTTGTTTGACAAAAATAAATAAAATGTTTTATCAAAGCTAATATTTTTCTATTTAAAAATAAAAAAAAGTTATCCCATAAGTTTGTTGATAACTTGGTAAAAATGGTGGAAATGTGTGTATAAGTCAATTATCCTTAACGAATGCTAGGGGATTGGAAAAATAATTGCGGGGGAAAAATTAAAAACAGTGTTGAAAAGTTTTTATCATAAAACTTACGTTAAGAATTCAACAAAGTTACATACATTTTATCAACATTGTTCTGAATGCTTATCCACAGGATATGCACATTCATTATTTATATTGAAATTCGTAGCAACCAATATCGGGTGTTTTCACATCCCTTAATTTACCTTCAATATCATTCAAAATGTTTTGAATAGGGAGCGCTTTCATCTCGGCTACTGATAGCGTATCCAAGCGATAATTGCCATCACTGGGTTTTCTAAAAACCTTTGATTTGCCATCGGTTTTTATGCAATCTTTACACTTATTCAAAAAATCGGGCGTATTGTCAGTTTTCAATAAATCCTTTACCCGCACTATGCAGTTTTTAAAATCATAGTTAAAATCCGTATTAATATCTTTTGTAGCATCAAAAAAGCTTATTTCATCGTCTTTAGAGCCGTAAAATATGCAATTTGTGGCTTTTATACTGAGGGGGTATGCCAATGCCCTGGCACAACCCAAAGTAGTGCGCTCAAAACATTTAAAGTTATTAGCACCCAAGCTTGGTTCACGAGAACCCAAACTCGCCATGGTGCAATAAGAAAAATCATAATTACCACCAAACTCTAACTGCGTACAGTTACCACCGTTGCCGTAAAATAGGC
>JANMYC010000578.1:0-3559 GCA_031381715.1 Saprospiraceae bacterium | reverse complement strand
AACAGATAAACCAACCAATATGGACGGTTTAATCAATCGTTGGTTCGATGAATTTGAAAAAACGATTCCAAATTACAAAGTAAATGCTCGACCCAGTAAAGTCCAATTGAATAGTGTTATTTCAAAAGCCTTTTTTAATCGAGAATTTAACGCTGAGGCACTTGTGTACGAGGTGGGTGACAATACGTCACGGGATTTTACGGCTTTGAAATCACGAACGGCAGCCGAAAAGTTGATGGCTTTGGCTTTGGAATATTTGAAGAAATAGAGCTTGAATTTTAGAAAAAAGCACCGCCTTACTGAGGGGTGCTTTTTTATCTTAATGTTTCGTCACAATGACCCCATCAAAATCCTTGTGCAATTTGATGCTCACCAATATTTCATGCAAGGTTTCAGCCGCCAGACCATGCAAAACCAAGCGGTATGCGGCACTAAAAGTCGTTTCTGGCACCATCGGATGCCGATTATTAACCAAACCTAAATGTGCGGGGCTATCCAAAATTTTTGAGGAATAAATCGCTATTGTCTCGTCCAATTGCAGCGAATTGGAGGCTCGGACGAAATCATTTGCCGTTAGGAAAAGTTGATAAAACGGTGTAAATAATTCGATGGCAGAACGCAAATCCAAGATATTTGTCCATTTATTAGGGAACTGAATGTGGTCAAATTGGTCTTCTGTTATCATCGACATATCCAGTACTTTTTTACCCTTCAAAATGATGTTTTTCTCTTTCAATTGACGGTTGATATTGATGACAAAATTGTAGAGATTGAGGTCGTGTTTAAGGAAAATATCGTCTTTTACGTCTTCAAAATTGCGGGGTTTAATGGGACTTGTTTTGGCTTCTATGCCCTCAATATTGGATGCAATAAAGCTCAAAATTTCGCTACCGACGTGGAAATGCCTAAAAATCAATAGATTTGCATCGCGACTTACAAAGTTTTTTAAACCCCAAGACAATATCCGATGCAGCACTTTTGAGGAGTTGATGAGTCTCGGAAAAAAGAACTTGAATACATGAATAATCATCATCAATATCTTTGAAAAAACTGCTATAAAGGGCAATAAATACCGCTTCGATTTGGAGTCGTTGTCGCGCATCAAAGCCAGTTTTGTCGCTTCATTTATCGGAATACTATTGTCCAAATACAGCGCTAACCACGGGTTCGGGTCGCGGTCATCGTGTTTTGATAAATCGAGATTCAACTCAGAATTCATTGATTGATTTTTTTGATTAAACCTAAAAATTTGAATGGTTTACTGAGGGGTACAAAATAAGTAGTTAGACTTAAATTATCGACACAACTTGGTTCAAGTTTTAAACTTGAACCAAGTTAGAACTAATTGAAAATAAAGCATTTACAATAAAATTCATATTATCGATTATTTCACAGCAAATACTTAATTAAAAACCAAACCTCAATAATTTCCAATCTCTTGCAATTGCATCCTATATAACCGTGCTGTCACCTTTGCCGTTTTTGCAATTTTCTGGGCAATATCCATATTCATTTTTGGATGATTCAAAGCCTTTTCTAAGTTGTGAAAATGGTTTTCATCTGCCACACCATGATACGTAAAAAACGACACTTGGTTGTCAAGCAAACCCAATTGTTCTTTCATCATATTGCCCCAATACGCTGCCAATCGTTTGCCGATACCTTCAATGATAAACATTGCGCCTAACAAATCAATTGGGTTATTTTTACTCGCTTGTTGGAACATAAATGAGGTTAAAGCGATGCTGCCAATATTCTTTTCACCATTCAAAATCGTTTCTAAATCCTCGCCAAGGGCGACAAAATTGCGTTCTAACATCTGGTAATCCTTATGTTCAGCCGCCGTATGCACAATAAAAGCCGAGCGCAATTCAAAGAGGTCAATATCAATATTAGAAGCCGCTCGCGAAATCCATTGAGAGCCATCAATGACTTGTTGACGCAAGTCAAGCAGAAGTCTTTTATAGTCATCAAGCGTCAAAGTACCGTCGTAGATTTTCTTGACAATGGGTACTTTTAATAAGTCTGATTCAAATTCAATCCAAATTTGGGCTAATTGACGAATCAGCCATTCAGAAACGGGATTGTGTTCCAATATCAATTCAGGTGCTTCGATGGTGCGAATTTCGTACTTTTTGGTCGTTTCCGCCACACCTTCAACCGTCAGTTGCATGAAAGAAGTGATGAAACGCCCACTTTCAGGCACCATGCAAAGTATCGTATCGCCGGCTTTGAGTTTGCCCGAATACAACAATTCTTCGAGCATAATATAAATGGACGCACTGCCTGTGTTGCCTTTGGTCGCCAAATTGCTGAACCATTTTTCATCGGCAATCGTTGCGCCACCTTTTGTCAATAATTCCTTAATGGGTGCTTTGAACATTTCAGACGAATAATGGCAACACAACCAATCAATTTTGTCGGGATTGATTTTGCCCTTATCAATCAATTCAAAAAAATGCGCTACGCCCGTTTTTATCACTTGGTCGAGTAAGCGAATGTCTTGTTTGAGATTTATTGCACCCGCTTTTGAAGCCGATTCGTAGTCGGGATAATCCAACCAAGTCATTTCGTCCTCGTTTATATTATCGTTTTTGCCCGTAAACATACAGACTGGAAAATCATTTGCCGCCGATTTGAGTTCAATCCAATCAATTTTGAGCGACAAACCACCTGACCGTGGCTTGTTTTCCAACACCATAGCTCCAGCACCATCGGACAACATCCACCGCAAAAATTCGGTATCGAAAGATAATTTTTTAATGCCTTGGGCTTCAAAACGGCTCGATTTGAACAAGCGACTTGCCAATTCACTGCCGATACTGAGGGCATTGGTTTTTTCACCACTTTTTATTTGCAAAAAAGCCGATTTCAGAGCCATCATGCCGCTTGCACAGACACTTTGAAAACTCGCCAATTCACAGTTTGGAATCGCTGTTTTGGCATGAACCATGCTCGCAAAACCTGGAATCGGTAAATCGCCTTGAGTTGTGCCCGTGGCAAGAAACTGAATATCGGAAGTGTTCAAACCGCTTTTTTTTAAAGCATTTTCTAAAGCAAGAGCGGCGAGTGTGGCGTTTGAATGGGTCGTTTTTTGGTTTTTATCAAGGGCATAAAAGCGGGTTTTTATGCCATTTTGATTTAAAACACGGCTTTTTGCCGAACTGGAAACACCGTTGACTCTGCCTAGAAAGTCTTCCATTTCATAATTTGCAATCGGTTCTTTTGTTAAAAAAACGCCGATGTCGTTGATATACACTTGATTCATTTATTAAATATTTTTGAGTGAATTGAATCGAGTAAAAATGTGGCGAAGCCATATTTTTTCACACCTTCCGCATGGTGTGTATTGTGTGTTGTACCAAAAGTGAGCCAACTAATGCCGTTGCCATTGCCAAAACGGTGGTTACAATGTCCCGCAAAATTGATTAAAATGCTTGCCAAAGGATATAAAACAAGCGTCAAAGCTGAAAGTGGGATGAAAGGCGCGAGCGTTAAAAGCACATTACCCAACAAAAAAGCCTCAAACCAATGAAAACTGTAAACTGAATATACTGAG
>JANMYC010000511.1:0-2399 GCA_031381715.1 Saprospiraceae bacterium | reverse complement strand
CACAGATATTGGTGATTGTGCCGACGCGTGAGTTGGTGGTTCAGATAGTGGAGGAAGCCCAAAAACTGACGACGTACATGAATGTTGTGACGGTAGGTGTTTATGGTGGTACGAATATGAAAACCCAGATGGCGGTGGTTGAAAAGGGTTTAGATGTGTTGGTGGCGACGCCGGGGCGTTTGTTGGATTTGGTTTTGAGCGGTTCTTTGAAATTGAAAAATATTAAAAAATTGGTGATTGATGAGATTGACGAAATGTTGAGTCTCGGATTTCGTCCGCAATTGATTCGGGTTTTGGATTCGTTGCCGCCGAAAAGACAAAATTTGATGTTTTCGGCTACGATGATGGATGAAATTGGTCAGATGATTGATACTTTCTTCACTCTTCCTGAAGTTGTGGAGGCCGCTCCAACGGGTACGCCTTTGGATAATATAGAGCAATCAGCCTATCATTTGCCGAATTTTAATACTAAAGCAAATCTTTTAGAAAAATTGATTGCGGATAAAACACTGTTTACGAAAGTATTGGTTTTTACGGGTAGCAAGAGTTTGGCAGATATATTATTTGAGCGTTTGGACGGCAAAATGACGGATGAAATAGGCGTTATTCACTCAAATAAAGCTCAAAATAAGCGTTTTGAAACGGTCAATCGATTTAAAAGTGGTGAAAACCGTATTTTGATAGCGACTGACATTATTGCGCGTGGTTTGGATATTTCGGAAGTATCCCACGTTTTCAATTTTGATATGCCAGAAGTACCCGAAACCTATATCCACAGAATCGGACGGACGGGTAGGGCAGAGCAAAAGGGTCTTTCAATAGCTTTCATTACGGAGCGTGAGTTGGAATATCAAGATGCGATTGAGGAACTGATGAATCGTAAAATACCTATTTTACCGATTCCAGAAGACCTTATCATATCCGACGAATTAATAGAGGAGGAGAAGCCGAAGGTATTTATGAAAAGCCCAACCATCAAACTTCCTCCAAAAGAGACTTCCAATGCCGCTTTCCACGAAAAAGCAGCGAAGAATAAAAAAGTGAACGTACGGGTATCCAGAAAAGAAAAAATGGAGAAGAAATACGGAAAACCTCAGAAGAGGAAACCGAAAAAGTGAGTTTTTAAGTGAAAAGTGAAAAGTGCTCAAAATAAGGTTTTTAGCTTATTTTCATTAACACTTTTCACTTTTAGTTTTTCACTTTTCACTTACCTAAATATTGCCGCTTTTGTCTTCGTTTTAATTCTGCAAAGCGTATTATTAGCTGTGATGTAAAGGGTTGAGCCATCATCGCCCCATGCACAATTAGCAGTTGGGTTGCCCGTTTCAATGCGCCCTAAAAGTTTCCCTTTAGGTGAAATAACCAATATGCCGCCGGGTCCCGTGGTAAAAATATTGCCTTTATTGTCTATTCTTAAACCGTCGGGAAGCCCTTTTAAGCCTTGTTTTGAGAGAGGCGTCGCATCAAATAATATCTTTCCTTTCCCCACAATGCCCGATTTTAAAACGGGATAAGCCATGATATAAGGCTTATCGGGGTCAGATTGAGCGATGTACAGGACAGATTCATCCAATGAAAAGCAAATACCATTGGGTCGGCTCAAATCATTGATGAGCAAGGTTACTTTTCCGTCTTTGCCGATGCGATAGACACCATAAATGCCTGTTTCATTGCCGAGGTCTTTCTCCTGTTTAGGCAAACCATAGGGCGGGTCGGTGAAATAAATATCGCCATTGGATTTTTGAACCACATCATTGGGGCTGTTAAAACGCTTGCCATTGTGGTTGTCTGCGAGGGTCTTTTTACCGACCCCCTCAGTAATTGGGAGTATTGAGACCCTTCTATCGCCATGTTCGCAGGCGATAATATGCCCATCTAAGCTGATGGTCAAGCCATTACTGCCGGGTTCATTGCTATAATAACCTCTGCCTGTATAGCCCGAGGGTTTTATGAATTCAGTAATGCCTTCGCCTTCTTTCCATTTAAAAATGGTGTTTTTGGGCACATCTGAAAATATTAAAAAGCCGCCTTTTTTTATCCAAGCGGGCCCTTCTGACCATTTAAAACCATCAGCAAGAACTTCAATTTTGGCATTTTTATCAACCAATTCGTCGAAAGCAGGGTCAAGGCTAATCACTTGCCCAACTGTTTTAGTTTGAGAATAAGCAAAAGGCATCATCAGATAGAGTAGGGGGATAAGTAGTTTTTTCATTTTAAATATGGTTTTAGAGAATTTATTGAATAACGAATAATGATTAGTGATTTAGGATTTATGAAGTATTTAAGTACTTCAAATACTTCATAAATCCTAAATCAATAATCATTATTCGTTATTCAAATTAATGCGATTCACGCGTAACAATTGAGCCTGAGCTGCCTTTTAAAAAGTCCAAATCAGC
>JANMYC010000500.1:0-1814 GCA_031381715.1 Saprospiraceae bacterium | reverse complement strand
TCAACTCAATCGGATTTTTAATCAAATTAGGAGAAGAAACACCGATATAAAATGACTTCATATCAAAATAAACCCCCATGCCCATATTGGTATTGAGCAAATAAGGGCTTTCTTCTACCAGATAAATATCATTTACATTTTTTACATAAATTTCAGGATCTCTCAAATCAAAGCGATATTTCTTTACAAGTCCATTCATGCCAATGCGCAGTGTCATATCTTCTGTATTAATGACATCATAATTGAGCGATAACTGGGCAAAATCTCTATAAACAATACCCTCTTGTTGATGTGATGCAGTCATACCAACACCTAATCGAGATTTTTTTAAAGGGGAATCATAACTCACTAAAAAAGAAGTTGGATGCCCTTCAAATCCCATCCATTGATTGCGATATAATGCAGTTACTGAGGGAATACGCCTCGCACCCGCAAAAGCAGGATTGAGTATCATATTATTGTACATAAACATTGTATAATGCGCCTCTTGCTGAGAATACACTGTTATGTTTTTCATAATAAAAAAAATAAAAAAAATTAATTTAAGATTTCTCATCGTTTCGGTTATTAATTGTAATTAGAAAAGTTTATAAATTGTAAGTCGGTTCAAGGATGCTTACAAAGCACCCTTGAACAATAAGGATATATATTAATAAAAATGCCAAAGAACTTTTAAAATGCTTTTTAAGGCATTTTATGATAAAATAAGTATCATTTTATCTTAAAATTGTTACAAAACCTTTAATTAGTTGAGCGGTTGTATTCTTTTTGAAGATATAATAATATGTACCTGCTGGTAATGGAAGGTTCCTATAATCTCCATTCCAATCATTTTTATACCATTTAATTTTATAAACAATATCACCCCATTGGTTATAAACCGTCATTTCACTTTGTTCACTACCTGGAGCATAAGGGTCATAACCTTCAATTTCAAGACCATCATTATCCCCATCACCATTAGGTGTGATGACATTTGTGCCTCTATTTTCTTTTATGACTTCGATTTGAGCAGTTGCTGTTACGCAAGCATTGGGGCAATATTCATAGCAAACTTCATAATCAAATGTTTCCACACCAGCAAAACTGACTTTAGGTTTATATTCAAATGAGCCATCTTCATGGAATTTGATACTACCTTTTAAAAGATTTGATTTTAATTTAATGATACTTTTTGCACCTTTCAGTAAGGTATCATTCAGAATAACATTGCGCCTCAAAGTATCCGTAGAAGCAACCAAAAAGGAGTCATTGACAACAATAGCCGTTGATTTTACATTCACATTAATAGTATCATGAAGTGTACAATTACCAAAAGTGGCATCTAAAATATACTGCCCAGATACATCATCATTTCCAATTCTATTGAAAGGTGTAGGGCTTTGAGATATTACCACCCCATCTTTACTCCAAGTATAAGTACCCCCTTTATATGAATTCGCTGATAATTGGAAAGTATCATTTTGACATACTACCAAATTATTAGCCTCTATTAATGTGATAGGCTTCACTATAATTTCAGTTTGGCAAGCCGTTGTTTTACCCAACTTATTTTTAGCTTCAAAACGAAGAATATGGCTACCAAGAGGGAAAACACTATCTGTCAATATGCCGCCTATTTGAGTAACATTGACCATACCACAGAAATCCTCCGCCTTAGGTTTATCAAAAGATAATACCACGCCTTGACAATTATCCGCAATCACACTATTTGTAAGGAATCTATCGGCATCAATTAAAACATTCCCTGCCAAATTGACCTCCATTCTTGATGGACATATCATATCAGGATTAGCCGTATCCACGCAAGAATT
>JANMYC010000491.1:0-3539 GCA_031381715.1 Saprospiraceae bacterium | reverse complement strand
TCCAAACCACCCACACGAGGGTTCAAATTAGTGATTCCCAACATTTTAGCGAGATAAATAGACCCCTCACCCAATTGCCCTTCTCGACCAATATCAGCAAAAATGGCGTAGCATCCTTTTTGAGTTGTAGGATTGTAGGCGTATGTAATATCGCCCAGATTGATACCTGATAAAGTCAACAAATCGGGTGGCAAGGCTATGTAGGGTATTTTTTCAGAATTCACGAAGCGGCGAGTATCTGAAAGGGGATATTTTTCATCAAACAAGGAAGTTTGAGACACGTAAAGGTTCGGATATGGGTCGCCTTCTTTTTGAACAATGGGATTATTCAACGAATCTGTCATTACACCTACCCAATTGCCATATTTATCTTTGGCGTTATTGGTGGCATCCAAGCCTGTATCATTGGGTCCGTAAGCCCGAGGAGAACCGTCGGCATCAATATGGAATTTTGCTTTAAAAGATATAGCACCCGAAGCGTGCATAAATACTTTGAAACCCTGAATGATGACAAGCAGCTTATCATCTATGGGTTTTGGATTAGAGTTTATCGGATAGTTAGCGTGGGCTAAAGTTACGGAGAGTAAAATTGCATAAATCATGTCCTTAAAATTCTAACAAAAGTTGATTGTAATCATAGTGTACCAATACGTAAAAGTACATTAAAGTTTTTGAAATTTGCAAAATTTGCAACAACTTTTACATTTTATAAAGACATTTTAAGCACAAAAAAAGGCAGTACTGAGTACTGCCTCCAACTAAAAACCAATTAATTATCAAACATTAAATATTTATGAAAATCAGTAATTGTGCACTAATTACTTCTCATTTTTCAATTTATCCTTGAATTCTTTACGAAATTTAGCCATTTTAGGAGAAATTACGTATTGACAATAAGGCTCATGCCCGTTCAATTTGTAATACTCTTGGTGGTAATCTTCCGCAAGGTAGAACCTAGCAAAGGTAGAAACTTCTGTGACAATTTTGCTATCCCAAAGGTTACTTTTTTCAATTTCTTCAATAATTTTTTTTGCCGATTCGTGTTGAGCCTCATCATTGTAGTAAATTACTGAGCGATATTGAGTACCGATATCGTTCCCTTGACGATTCAATGTTGTAGGATCATGTACGTGAAAAAACACCCTCAAGATGTCTTCATAACTGATAATTTTTGGGTCAAAATATACATTAATGACCTCAGCGTGCCCCGTATTGCCATAGCAAACTTCCCTGTAAGTAGGATTCAGTGTTTTACCTCCTGAGTAACCACTCACTGATTTTTCAACGCCTTTAAGCTCTTCAAAAACAGCTTCTATACACCAAAAACAACCTCCACCGAGGGTCGCTACTTCGATGCCTTCTCTTTTACTCGTGTCTTTTTGCATAATTACAGATTTTTTTTGGATTTCTTTTACTTCAATGTCGCCTTTTATTTTGTGGGCTTCAATGGACGCTTCCTTTTTATGGTCGCATCCCCAGAACATCGCAGTGCTGTATAACCCTATCAATATTACTTGAAACATGTTATTTAAAATTTTTAACTTAAACATAGATTCTCAAAAAAAAGTTTAGAATGCAAATTTCAGACGTAAGAGTCACAAATTTGTAACAGATATATTAGCTTTCAAAGTATTTAAAAAAATAAATTTGAAATGATTTTATTGCTCTTCATTTTAAAAGAGATTCTTCAATTTTTAGGCTATTTTAAACTTAAAGAGGCTTCAATACTGAGGGGGTACTTTTTTATTTAGTTTTGAAAAAACGTATGAACATCCTTTTAATTAATGCATTAATCTAAAAAAAGGTTCATTGCCTAATCCTTTTTCTACTTTTATACGTCTTATAGTAATATAAGGTAAGCTATTGAAATCAGTAAGAAATAATATTTAAAATATGTAACTCAATAAAACAGGATAATATCAATGAGACAATTTTTCAAGTTCGTTTTCGCTTCGTGTTTAGGTGTTTTTATAGCCATGATTGCTGTATTTTTCTTCGGAATTGCCTCCATTGCTGGCTTAGCGTCGAGCGGCGAAGACGCAAATGTAAAAGAAGTGAAAGACAACAGTGTTTTGGAACTTAAATTAGAAAGCCCAATCCCTGAAATGACCGATAATGTGGAGAAAAGCCCATTTGAAAGCCATAAAACGGCTGGATTAAGGGACATCATAGAATCTATCGAGCGGGCAGCCAATGATAGCAAAATAAAAGGTATTTTAATCAATACTCGTTCAGTTTCGACTGGTTTTGCGACTATTTCAGCGGTGCGTGAGGCGATTGAAAATTTTAAAAAAAGCGGTAAATTCGTTTACGCTTATGCTGATTCTTATTCTCAATCCGGCTATTTTTTAGCTTCGGTTGCGGATAGTGTTATGCTTAACCCAGGTGGGGATGTGGATTTCAAAGGATTTGCAGCTGAAATTCCTTTTATGAAGGGTTTATTCGATAAGCTGGACATTAAATGGCAAATTTATTATGCAGGTCAGTTCAAAAGTGCTACTGAACCTTTCCGTTTGGATAAAATGAGCGACCAAAACCGCTTGCAATTAAGAGAATACATCGGCGGTATGTTCGATTATTTGGTCAATTCCATTTCAAAATCAAGGAAATTACCGGCTTCGGAGTTGAAAGATATTGCCAACGGCTTATTGGCTCGCAATGCACACGAAGCAGTGCGCCTAAAACTCGTGGATACTGAGGGGTACTACGACCAAATGCTGGATATGCTCAAAAATAAGATGGGTGTAAAAGCAAAAGATAAAATCAATGCCATTGGTATCAATGATTATGTACAAAGCTATTCAAAACCAAGCGGTTCGTCTAAAAATAAAGTAGCAATTGTATATGCCGAGGGCGATATAACTGATGGTGATAAGGATCAAGATGGGTCTATTCAAGGGGCTCGATACGCCAAAATCATCCGTAAATTGCGCCAAGATGATAATGTAAAAGCGATAGTTTTGCGGGTCAATTCAGGTGGTGGTTCGGCATTTGCTTCCGATGTGATTTGGAGAGAGTTGGATTTGGCGCGTCATCAGGGTAAAGTAGTGGTTTCTTCCTTTGGAGATTATGCTGCTTCGGGTGGCTATTATATTGCTATGGCTTCGGATGCTATTTACGCTCAGCCTAATACTTTGACAGGCTCAATCGGGGTATTCGGAATGATTCCTAATCTTGAAAATACATTCAAAAATAAAATGGGCATTACTTTCGACACCGTAAAAACCAGTAAATATGCCGCCATGTCGGGCGTAACGATTGGTTTTAGTGATGATGAAGGTAAAATAATCCAACAGGGTGTGGATAGCACTTATGAAAAATTCCTTTTTAGAGTATCACAATGTCGTAAAATGACCCGTGACCAAGTTCATGCCATCGCTCAAGGGCGCGTGTGGTTGGGTGCAAAAGGCAAAGAGATAGGCTTGGTGGATGAATTGGGCGGTTTGGATGATGCCATAAAAGCGGCTGTTTCAAAAGCTCAATTAAAGGATTATAAGACAACAGAATATCCCAAATCAAAAAATGGTATTCAGAAATTT
>JANMYC010000412.1:0-2388 GCA_031381715.1 Saprospiraceae bacterium | reverse complement strand
AACGATTGACCCAATAACGGGTTCAATAGTTCCATTGTATAACCCAAGAGTCGATATTTGGGCAGAACATTTCAAATGGAATGATGATTTTACAGAAATATTAGCCATAAGTCCAACTGGGAGAGCAAGTGTTCTAAGGTTACATCTTAATCGGGAGGGCTTGGTTAATTTGCGTAGGGTTTTGTATCAAGCAGGTTTGCACCCACCTTTTTGAAATGCTTTATTACCCCTCAGTATCTTTCCTAATTTGTCGTGCCGTCTCCTTGGCATCTTCACCAGATTGTATAAATTTAGTCAAATCATCGTGCATAATAAATATCAACTTACCTCCTACCCTTTTAGCTTTTAGGTCGCCTGACGAAATTGCATTTCTCAAAAATCTTTCATTTACCCGCAGTCTTTCAGATGCTTGTTCAAGCGAGTAAAAATCCAAATCGGAATTAACGACGGGTATTTTTACTTCTGAAAAGTCCTTTTCTGTATTTTCGTTTTTTATCTTTTTCGCCATTGCATTCTGCTTTTTAGCAAAATTAGTCGCTTTGATTGATTTTGTTTGTACTTTTTAGACATAGTTTTTTTAGTTGAAATAATAATAATTGTATTATATTGGTATTATTTGTGATTTTATTGGTATTTTATTTGTAAAATATATTTTAAAATATTTACTTTTGTGTGAAAATAAAAAGCCCTTATTAGGGCATTGATATACAAAACAATTGTTTCATCAAACAGCACACAAAAGTAATGGAAGCTAAATTTGAATTTCAGAGCGAAAGCCCCTTTGAAACAGCCTATGAAAATTTATTGACATCCCAAGATTTTCAACGCTTGGAAGAAAAATTTAAAGTAAAGCCGTTCTACTTTAAATTCAAACAGTTGAAAACCTTTTTAAGTGGGTTCACGTGGTTTATCCAAATCGTGACTATTGCCGTTTGTTTTATGGCTATCATCGGCTTAATGTCTCCGATGATGCCCTACTCTATGGCCTGCCTTATTTCAGGCTTTGCTCTTGGAGGGATTGAAATATTAAAACGGCTGTCTTTTAAACCTTCGGTAAAAGACTATTTGCAGTTCAAGAAATTTTCAGTTTTTCAATTGGTGATTGCTTTTTTAATGCTTGGTATTTCCCTTTGGCTTACTTGGAACGGTACACATAAAGCTGTTTTTGAATTAAGTGCCGCCCCTACCCTGCTCAATGTGGATAGTTCAGTTAGCTATGAAAAACAGCGCATTGCAGAATTGACCAAGCAATTGACAGATGTAAAGAAAACGCAAAGTTGGCGAGGTGTTTTAACGCCCAAAGGTCAATCTTCTTACAACCGTGTAACGGAGCAAATTGCGAAGCTGCAAGACAAATTAGCCGAAAAAGAAACGGATTTGACGAGTAAAAACGAGCAAACGACCACTAACCATTTGACCCAAACAAGTCAAAACGCCACACATTTCAAATACCTAACCCTGTGCCTTGATTTGCTCTTATTCGCCCTGCTTGCATGGTTAGAATATTACGATTTTCGTAGCCTTGTGGAATTGGCAAAACTCAAAACAGCCATTTATAATGAAAATCGCACACACATTAAGAATAATAATGCTGTGTATGAAAATGGTAAAGCTAAGAGAATGAATGAAAATCGTTATGAAAATCGTATGGCTTATGAAAAAGACGATTTTGACGACCCTGCTTTACTCAATAAAAATCGTACAGTTATCAAGGGTTTTAGGCGTGATGCTAGCGATAATAGTACCCCCTCAGTAAAAGAGGTCGTTGTAGAAAGAAAAATCATCATTTCAGAGGGAACAGCTGTTTGTCAGAATTGCGGTAACGCCTATGTTTCAAATCATAAAAAACAAAGGTTTTGTTCCAATGTATGTCGTACAAGGGCATGGGAGATAAAGAATGGTAAGAAACTAAGGAATTCAGCCGCTTGAGGGAGCTTTAAGCTCTTTGCGCTCTTCTGACCTGACTGATGATTGCATGAGCCTTGTATTAAGAGTATAAACGGATAAATCGTGTTTTCTTCACCCAACATTTTCTATTGCACCATGTCAATACTAGACAAGTTTTTAAAAAAACACATTGAGAGTATCCGTATCTTTAAAATAAATATCGCACAAGTAATTATGTTTTGCCTTTGACGAATCTCTGCGGAATCGCACATTATCTTTAGAAAGCTCCGTAGCCACTTTTTTAAAATGGGCTGTGAGTTCATCGTTTTTTGCATACCAGAGATTTAGCTGTATTGGAAAGTCCTTTGAATAAGGTTCTTTATCAAAATTTTCGTTTGATTGAATATGTGTATCTACACGGAGTTTTAAAGACTGTACCAATTTACCCTCTCGTAATGTTCTATTTCATTACTCAAGTTATATACTATAACTTCATCTGTT
>JANMYC010000373.1:0-6227 GCA_031381715.1 Saprospiraceae bacterium | reverse complement strand
CGGGCGCGATCTGGACGTGGATATTCGCGCCGACACGCCGCTGCTCTCGCGCCGGCACGCGCGGCTCACGATCAATTACGACCACCTGCTCATCGAAGACCTCGGCAGCAGCAACGGCACCTTCGTCAACGACCGGCCCATCGCCGAAGCCACGCGCCTTTTCCCGAACCAAAGCATCCGCCTCGGCCCCGACCTCACCCTCGAAGTCCGCCGCCAGCGCACACCCACCGAGCCCGGCGTCTCCCTCGCGCCCGCGCAGGCGGCCATCGCGCGGCATCTGCCCGCGGAGCTGCTTGGGGAAAAACGTTACGCCATCGGGCACAATTGGCACTTGCAAAGTATCCGAATGGGCTAAAATCTCCTTGATGGAAGCCAGTCATTTTGATGTCAATACGGCTTATGCCGCCGTGAACCGCATCCGTTTGGATGATATGCAACCCCATATTTTACGCACAAAAGACGGTGGTAAAACATGGACTGAAATCGTAAAAGGCATCCCAAATGAACCCATCAATGCAATCCGTGAAGATCCTAAACGCAAAGGATTACTCTATGCAGGTTCTGAAAATACCGTTTATGTTTCTTTTGATGATGGTGAAAATTGGCAATCCCTGCGGTTAAATATGCCCGCCACTTCTATCCGCGATTTGGTGATAAAAGATGATGATTTGGTTGTTGGCACGCACGGGCGTTCGTTTTGGATTCTCGACGACATTACACCTTTGCGTCAAGTGACCCCTCAGTATTCGAGCACTGAAACGATACTTTTTAAGCCTCAAAATACCTATCGAGTGCGTTGGAATAACTACACTGATACGCCGCTTCCACAAGAAGAACCGCAAGGACAAAATCCACCTGATGGTGCAGTTATCAATTATTATTTAAATGAAAAAGCGCAAACTACGGTCGTTTTAGAGATATTCGACGCTCAAAACAAGTCCATTCGCCGTTTTACAAGCGATGATAAACCTTACACCATTCCAGATGTAAATATCCCTTTGTATTGGATT
Organism: Saprospiraceae bacterium; assembly: GCA_031381715.1. GTDB lineage: Bacteria > Bacteroidota > Bacteroidia > Chitinophagales > Saprospiraceae > JAAFJT01. Next base: position 5,217 of record JANMYC010000373.1, on the reverse strand, counting down.
CGTCCGCAACAAATTCTTTCAGCGGAGGCAGGTTCTCATCGTTTTTTATGGGATATGCATTACGTGCCTTTGGATGTTCCGCCCGCTTATCCCATTGCGGCTGTATATCAAAATACGGCTCCTGACCCCACTTCTCCGTGGGTAATGCCGGGTGTTTATACCGTTAAATTGACCGTAAATGGTAAAACCTATGCGCAATCTTTTACCATTAAAAAAGACCCTCGCATAAAAACAGCTCAGCTACAATTTCAACAAATTCACGACCTTTCCGTACAAGCGTATAAAGGTCGTCAAAAAGCGATGCAAGTTTTAACAGAAGTAAAAGCGATAAAGAATCAATTAAAAACGCTTAATGCCGCTGTAAATGGTTCCGTTTTAGAGAATTTGAAAAGTTTTGAGCAGAATTTACTGGCATTTGAAGGCGCTCAACGCCGATTCGGTGCTTCTAATACTGAGGGGGTAGATTTTAATAAATTGGAAAATGCCTTTGCTGGAATTCACAATATTTTACACGATACGGATATGCCTGCTACTACCCAAACCGTTTCCGCTACGCAAAAAGCTCAACAGGATTTAAACAGCCTTTTATCAAAATGGACAGCTTTTAAAACCAATGATGTTGCCAAATTGAATACTGTACTGAGGGGTGGTGGTTTCGATGGAATAAAATTGTAAAAAGCGTTTTAAAAGTTAATTAATATAACCCGTGCCACCGCTTGGAGCGGTGGCACGGGTTTGTTCGGTAAATAAAAAAAATTAAACATCATCAGAGCTCGTGAAGTTTATGTGATAACTTATGTGCTATTTTGTTCAAAAAATTACAAATATGACCATTCGTTACTTCATTTGTTTCACACTCATTCTATTTTTCAGTTCAAAAATTATCGCACAAAGTGATAGCACTAAAAACCCTAATCGGTTGAAAGCCATTGTTTTACCAGTGGCTTTTTATACACCCGATACAAAATTTGGGGGCGGTGCGGCGTCCCTTTTTACTTTTAATTTTCCCAAAGATAGCCTTCGTGCAAGACGCAGCAGTGTGACGGTGGGCGCCGTTTATACTCAATTAAATCAATTTTTATTGTATTTCCCCTTCCAACTTTTTCCCGAAAATCAGAAATATTGGATAAGCGGTGAGGTGGGATATTTCAAATACGTTTTCAATTATTTTGGCACTGGTAACGATATTTCCCCTGATTTTATTGAAAAATACAGCGCCACATTCCCACGCATTCGGCTGAATGTTTCAAAGAAAGTGAAATCGGGTTTGTATCTCGGATTTAGGTATGCATACGATGATTTCAATTTTACAAAAAAAGATAAAGAAGGTCTTTTAATAAAAAATGACGTGGCCGGCTCGAACGGAGGCAGAGTGTCAGGTGGTGGTGTAATTGTCAATTATGATACACGCGACCAATTATTTTACCCCACAAAAGGTTGGGTTGTAGAAGGGCAGCTTTATACTGAGGGGTCTTACACAGGCAGTGATTTTGCGTATCAAAAGCTCGGAGTCGATGCCTCTCGATACTATAAAATTGGAAAAAACAGCGTTTTGGCTTTTAATGGGGTCGTTTCATTATCTAATGGCGATATTCCTTTTCACCAAATGCCCGTTATTGGGGGCACAAAAAAAATGCGGGGTTATTTTGAAGGTAAATACCGTGATGCTAATCTTTTAATGCTCCAAACTGAGTACCGTTTCCCTATCATTTGGCGGTTCGGTGGCGTCGCTTTCGGTGGTTTGGGCGAGGTTTCAGCCAAGCCTTTTGATTGGAATTTCGATAATGTTAGGTACAACGCGGGCATAGGACTCCGTTTCACAATTGATAAAGCCCAGAAAATCAACATCAGAGCGGACTACGGAATCGGCTACAAATCAAGTGGATTTTACTTGACGATTGGTGAAGCCTTTTAAGATTATTTGAATTTTACTATTCGTAATTGTGATTAAGCTGTGTGCGATTAATGGTTGCAACCCCAAGTCAATAAGGTTATAAATATGGCAACTTGAATGTAATAATATGTTTTGCTATTGATATTAATTGCATTCCTAAAGAGAGCCATTTTGGACTTACTATTTGAATTTTTCATGTGTGAACAGTTTACAATTTTATGGTTAAAGGTTAAATTTATATATAGACGATAAATTCCATATTAGATACAACAACGATGCCGTTTAATATTTTATATTTTTAAAATAACTCAGCCGTCATTATTTTCTCTTTCAAACTCCATGAGTTTTAAGCCACAATAAAGGGTGTTTTTATGGTATATTAATAAAAATGGTATAGACAAAGAATAGACAATTAAAACATAAGACGAAAATAGTATATTTTCACATACTATAACAAAATTTTTACTTAAAAAAAGCAAATTATAGAGATTATTTTGTGGCATAAATGTACTTAACTTATTTTACTTACGTCTGAATATAAAGTCTGGTTTTACAGATTTTTAAAATATTAAAAAAAACGTATTTCAACATGAAAATATTCTTCGCGTTCAGTTTTATCTGCTTCAATATCGCTCTCGCTCATGGGCAAAATGCACAAGACAGTATTCCGAGAGAAGTCAATATACCCGTTGAAAAAACCTAATGTACTCGAGGCTTACTAAGATTTAGACTTCCAAACCAAGCTCTAATTATTTCGCCGCTTCTAAAGCTAAAGCATCGAAAAATTGCTTGGTCAACATATGCGCGATGGGTGTAATCACTCGCTGACCCATTGTGTTGAGCATACCCGTCAGTTTTACATTTCCATCAAAAGATACTTCTGTTTCACTTTCTGAAAGTGGACTCAAATTCATTTTCATGGAAACGTCAGCATTCCCAATTTTACTATTTTGTTGAACAGCAAGGGTAAAGCTTTGTGGTTCTACCAATTCTGAGAGTTTCAAATTACCCGTAAATACGCCGTTTATGGGACCAACTTTTACATCAGCAAAAGCTTTAAAGTTTCCATCTTCCACTTTTTCCAATTTGGTAATAGAAGGTGTAATACGAGCTAATGTGTCCGTATCCATCAATAAATCCCATATTTTTTTAGCCGAAGCGTTGACTTTGTGCGTTCCTTTTAGATTCATGATTCCTAATTTTTATTTGAATAAACTATAATTTTCAATTAATCAATCAATGTAAATAATTGGGCTAAACCGAGTTAATCCATCACATTCCTTCATGCACGGATACGGCGTATGACGTGCTTTGAAGGCGCTTAACTCTGGTATAGATATCTGGAATTCAGATAAAAACTCCAATAATAAGGTTTCAAACTTCTCACTATGAATCATTTTTTAAATGGTATTAAAATCACTCGCCCTTTTGTTACCGATTCTATCTTTTCTTTTGAAAAAAACAAAGGAAAATAGCGGTCTTTTGCCCATAAATCAAACAAATTTCTGTAGTTGGGGCTATCGGGATTGCCTGATTGTCCGGGCGTATTGGTGCAAAGGGTGGCATCCCAATCACCTGTATCCATGACAATTCTGAAAGATGCGCCTTGTGCTTGATTGAGGGAATCACCGCTTGCTGCTACTGTTTGGGCATACCCTGCACGCGGAGCTGGTCCCACTTCTAAGCGTTTTTTTGTCGCCAAATTGACCGCATTACTGAGGGGGTGCTTCATGAGGATGTGTTTATTTCTTTCTTGCCCATATTGCCATTGAAATACATCCCGACCCAAGCGTTTTTCTACGCCATCAAATGCCATTTTAAGGGTTTCAATGAGGAACGAATCGCGCCCCGCAGTGGGATTTTCGCCAAATTTACTATCAGGCAAAGTGAGCCAATCCACCATTTGTTGAGTGGAAATACTGGTAACATATTTAAGCCCCTTTTCAGGCACTAACTTTTTAATAAAAGCCTTTTCCATCACGTTTTCCCACTCCACGTAAATAGACGCAATTATACTGTTTTTGCTTAAAATAAAATCCCAATTCATCATGGGTTCTATCAATGCCGCTCTTTCACCCGCGAATGAAAGGTTTAAGTCTCTTAACAAGGGCATCAATTGACGGGCAGGGATGGCGAGGTAATCCGTTTGAAGTGCCGTCATATCGCTCAAAGCCATCTTTTTACCCGAACTCAAAACCTCTGAAATGCGGCTTCCTCGGTAAGGGTCAGCCCATTGGTAACCAATAGCCGTTTCGAGATGCGGATACTGAGGGGTCGCCAAATTTTGATTAGCAGATGCTAAAAATCCTGTACTCGGATTAAAAGCATTCGGGCGTTCTAAAATCGGCAAATAACCCGACCACTCCTGCGAACCATCCCCTTTTAAAGGCACCATGCCACTAAAACCCTTGCGAACGGGCGTAATACCCACCACTTGCCAGCCAATATTGCCTTTGCGGTCAGCCCAAACCATATTTAAAGCGGGAATATGGCTATAAGAACAAGCCGCTCTGAATTCCTCCCATGTTTTAGATTGATTCATGCGCAAACTCGCCAAATACGGCGCGCCCCCAATTTCCAACCAAGCACAGCGAATAGCATACGCTTTTTTCATTTTTAAATCCTCAAAAACCACGGGACCATGTCGCGAGTATTTCAGTTCTACGATTTCAGATTTACCGCCTTTTATGGGTATCGTTTCCTTCACAACCGTCATTTTTTCCCACTTATTTTGATAGCGATATTCCAAAGGGTTATCGGGATTGATGTCATACACATACATATCTTCCGCATCGGTGCCAAAGATGGTCAAACCCCATGCCCCCTCAGTATTATGCCCAATTGAAATGCCTGGTATCGTCGGCTCTCCACCGCCAATGACATTCCAATTGGGTGCATTGAGGTGAGCAACGTAGCGCAACGATGGCACCGATATAGCCCTATGCGGGTCATTGGCTAAAATCGGATAACCACTTTGGGTTTTAGAACCGCTCAATACCCAGTTATTACTGCCTACACTAAACTTTGAATTGTCCATTAAATCATTCGTAATAGGTTGATTTTCATCGAGATACTTAAAATTTTTCCAATCATTTTGAAAACCGTAAGCCAAATCCGTTGGTTGAAATTCAATCGATTTTCTGAAAGCATTGTATAGGCTTAAAATATCTTCAAAAAGCCCTTCAGTTGGATAAGACATGCTCAAATTAGGTTGTAATGGGTGAAAATGCGACACTTCTCTTGCCTTATCTTCCCCCAATTGAGCCACCAGACGAGCAATTCTGACCTCATCCGTCACATTCGATAACAAGCCTTGATGCCTC
>JANMYC010000320.1:0-4607 GCA_031381715.1 Saprospiraceae bacterium | reverse complement strand
GTCAATGCCTTGCGCCCGCCGCAAGCCGAATTCTAAAACCATATCATCGCCCGCAGCTTTGACAATTCGAGAGGCTTTTGTAGTTATTAAAGTTGAAAAATTGATGATATTGAGTAGGGTCGTTTCGATAAAATTAGCTTGCCAAAGAGGACCTTTTACGCGTAAAATAGGTTCATTAGGGAATACGACCTCCCCCTCAGTAACAGCATCAATATCGCATTCAAAACGGAAACGTTGGAGGAAATTAAGGAAATGCTCATCAAATAGTCTATTTCCATCGGCACTTTTTAATGAACCCAAATACGAAACATCGGCTTCTGAAAAATGAAGATTTTGGAGATACTCCACAGCTTGCTCCAAACCGCTGGCAATTGTATGAGTGCCGCCAAAGGGATTGCGGCGAAAATAAAGGTGAAAAACTGCTTCCCGATTGTAAATACCCGTTTTCCAATATCCATAAGCCATTGTTATTTGATATAAATCAGTTAAAAGGCTTAGATTTGTCTTATAAATGCGATTTAATGTATTCATGTTGCAAAGTTAGTTTTATAAGCAAACTAAGTCAAATTTATTTTTAAATTTTTTCACGAAAAGAGATATTTATACGTTTATAAGTAGTGCGGAACTCCAGTTGCGCTATTATTTAGCATATTTACATAATCATACCTATATTAAAAACAGCGGAACTGGAGTTCCGCACTACGATAAAATGAAAAGTACGAAATTTATTATTTTAAGTGTTCTATTTTTAAGTTTTACTTTACTGCCAAGCGTATGGAAGGAATTTCAAAGTTATGAGGGAAAATTTAAAATATTGATACCTTCGGGTGCAATGACTGAAAAAGTCAATAAAATGAAAACGGCTGTGGGTGAACTGGATTATCATCAATTTATCTACAAACCAGAGGATAAAGACCCCGAAAATGTCTTTTATTTAGTCAATTATTGTGATTATCCAAAGGGTACTTTTCCGCAGGATTCGACGGATTTGATAAACGAGTTTTTACAAGCTACGGTAGATGCTTCGGCGGAAAGTGTTTCGGGAAAAGTGACATATCAAGCTGATATTCAACAATCTACACATAAAGGAAAAGTGTGGCGTGTTCAATATAATAAGGATAATGCACAGGTAAAAAATAAATGTTTTATAGCCAACGACCGCTTTTATTTGTTGCAAGTGATGACATTGAAGTCGCATAGCTTGAACCCCTCAGTAGACAAGTTTTTGAATTCGTTTCAAATTTTTTAAGTCTTTAGATGAAAGATGAAAGATGAAAGATGAAAGATGAAAGAGTTCCTATTATCTGACATCTAACTTCTATCACTCATCATCTATCACCCATCATCTATCACTCATCATCTATCACCCATCATCTATCACTCATCACCCATCATCTATCATCCAACATCCAAAAAATAATCTTACCTTTGGGAAAAATATTGCATCAGAAATAAAATTGAGTTGATGAAAGTATGTGTTTTCCCGGGGTCATTTGACCCGATTACATCAGGTCACGAAGACTTAGTAAGGCGCGTTTTACCGCTTTTTGATAAAATAATTATTGGAATTGGCATTAATTCTCAGAAAAATTCATTGTTTACATTGGAGCAACGCATACAGTGGATTCACGATGTTTTTGCTGATGAGCCGAAAGTATCCATTGATTGTTTTGAGAAATTAACCGCTGATTTCTGTAAAAAAGTAGGCGCTAAGTGGATACTGAGGGGGTTGCGCAATGCCTCGGATTTTGATTATGAAAAGACTATTTCACAGCTGAATTACATTGTCGGTGATGGCTTAGAGACTATGTTTTTGATTTCACAACCTCAGTTTTCTCATATTTCATCCACAATAGTTCGTGAAATTATCAAGGGTGGGGGAGATGCTTCGCCGTTTTTACCGAAGGAGTTAAAAATTGTACCCCCTCAGTAAAAATGCTGATTTTACATAAAAAAACCTTTTTTTTGTAGAAAAAACTATACAATGAGTGTTGCTTCTGTTAAAGCCGAGTTGATGAAAATGCCTGATTTACCCCAATTAATGGGTGAATTGGCATCGGCATTGGAACAAGAACGCCTCAAGCGGCAAGTTTTTTATGAATGGGTTGATGAAAATAAAAAAGTAGAGTTTATAAACGGTGAAATAATAGAACATTCACCTGTCGCAGATGAACAGAGTGAAATTTTTAATCTCGCTTCAAGAGCCATTGGTACTTACGTAGATTTTAATAATTTAGGTAAAATGCGTGGTGAAAAGGCGATGGTGAGCCTTACACGCAATGATTACGAGCCTGATATTTGCTTTTGGCGAAAAGAAATTTCGGATAATTTCGATAATTCACAAACACATTATCCTGCCCCCGATTGGATTTGTGAGATTCTTTCAAAAGGGACAAAATTAAGGGATAAGGGTGTGAAATTTAGGGATTATGCAGCGCATGGCGTAAAAGAATATTGGATTATTGATCCTCGACGAAAGACAATTGAACAATTTGTTTTACCTAAAAATAGCAATGAATACGAGTTATTCAAGAAATTAGGAATAGGAGATATGATAGAAAGTATATCTATTCATGGCTTCAAAATTATGGTTGAAAGTCTATTTGATAAAGAAAAAAATAATGACGCTATGAGAAATTTGATTTTGAGTAGCTTGAAAAAATAATTTTCTTTAAAAACACTCTCTGATTTTATATAAAAGCCGAAAAGTACACGCTACTTTTCGGCTTTTCATTTTAAAAAAACTAATTTTGTACCGCTTCATTTACCCCCTCAGTATAAATTCGTTTTGGGGTATAAGGCTGATAAAAATTTTAAAAAATCGAAATTTATATAATCAAACCAACCAAATAAAAAGTATGTCCAACGCAATTTATCATGTTCCGGAAGTAGTTAATGAACCAATATTGACTTATCAGGCAGGTTCTCCTGAAAAATTAGCCTTAAAAAAAGCATTAAAAGAAGCAAAAGCGAAAGCTATTGATGTGCCCATGTACATCGGTGGTAAGCACGTGACGACTGATAAAAAAGTAGCGATGCATCCACCGCATGAATTAAGCCATGTTTTGGGGCATTTTAATATGGGTGATAAAAGCCACGTGGAAGCGGCAATTGAAGCGGCGTTGAAGGCAAAACCGACATGGGAAGCAATGAACTGGCAGGATAGAGCGGCAATTTTTCTAAAAGCCGCGGATTTACTGACGGGTCCTTACCGCGCTAAAATGATGGCAGCGACGATGCTGTGCCAATCTAAAAATGCGTACCAAGCGGAGATTGATTGTATTGCTGAATTGGCAGATTTCCTACGCTTTAATGTGCAATTTATGACTCAAATCTACAATGAGCAACCGAATAGCTCATCAGGGATTTGGAATCGGACGGAATATCGGGCTCTCGAAGGGTTTGTTTTTGCATTAACACCTTTTAATTTTACTGCCATAGCGGGAAATTTAGGGGCTGCACCTGCCATGTTGGGCAATACGGTTGTGTGGAAGCCGGCGGATAGTCAGATATATTCAGCCAATGTGATTATGGAAATATTTGAAGAGGCGGGTTTGCCAGCGGGTGTTATCAATTTGGTGTATGTAGATGGACCCACGGCGGGGGATGTGATATTTAAACATAAAGAATTTGCGGGCTTGCATTTTACTGGAAGCACTAAGGTTTTTCAGAATTTATGGCAGACGATAGGTCAAAATATAGCCAATTACCGCAGTTATCCACGTATTGTGGGTGAAACGGGTGGAAAAGATTTCGTTATGGTGCATCCTTCGGCAGAACCTAAAGCTGTTGCTACTGCTTTGAGTAGAGGTGCATTTGAGTTTCAAGGTCAAAAATGTTCGGCAGCGTCGCGGGCTTATATCCCTAAATCGTTGTGGAAAGACGTTGAAAAGTACCTAAAAGCTGATTTGAAAAGTTTTAAAATGGGCTCAACGGAGGATTTTAGAAATTTCATTACAGCCGTAATTGATGAAAGGGCTTTTGATAAAATAAAAAGCTATATTGATGATGTTAAAAACTCAGATGAGGCGGAGATTTTGATGGGTGGCGGTTGCGATAAGTCAAAAGGGTATTTTATAGAGCCGACTGTGATATTGGCAAAGACCCCTCAGTATCGGACGATGTGTGAGGAGATTTTTGGGCCCGTTTTAAGTATATATGTATATGAGGATAAGGATTTTGAAAAGACTCTTGACATTGTAGATGCTTCATCGCCTTATGCCCTCACAGGGTCAATTTTTGCGACTGATCGTTACGCTATCAATATGGCTTTTGATAAATTGCGCCATGCAGCAGGTAATTTTTATATCAATGATGAACCAACAGGTGCAGTAGTGGGGCAGCAGCCCTTTGGTGGTGCGCGGGGCAGTGGTACTAACGATAAAGCGGGTTCAGCTTTGAATCTCTATCGTTGGTTATCAGCTCGTACGATAAAGGAAACTTTTGTGCCGCCTACAGATTATCGTTATCCGTTTATGGCAGAGGAATAGAGTTTGATTATTGGTCAATAGTTATTGGTTATTGCAGGTAAATCGTAACCAATAACTATTGACCAAGTACTCAAAACTCATAATTTTAATATCACTTTCTCAATTTACAGATGTTTG
>JANMYC010001192.1:0-3892 GCA_031381715.1 Saprospiraceae bacterium | reverse complement strand
GATGATACAAAGAACGGCAGGTCGTGTGTTAAGCGTAGTTATGACTAAGTTAGTGTTTTATTAAAATAAGAATATCTATGTTAAAATTTTAATAAATAGCCTTCGCAATGCTAAAATGTGTTAAGATGTGAGATGTAAGATTTAAGATGTAAGATTTAAGATGTAAGATTTAGGATGAAAGATTTAAGATGTAAGATGTTGGATTCTCATTACATCTTACATCTTACATCTTACATCTTACATCTTAAATTTCGATAAATCGGGTTTGAATTTTCGCTTTCGTTGCGTTTCAAAATCATAAATGACTTTACCCAATTGAGCCATGAATGGGAAGCCGATAGTATCGTAATCATATTTATCATCATTAAAAACCTCGTCCGAATTGCAATAAATGACGGCGGAAACCATAAACTCGATTTTTTTATCAAAATCCACGATATAGGCGTTATCCAATAAAAAACCGTAAGCATCGCCTACTTTATTAAAAATGCGGATATTCTTAGGCATGGGTGCTTTTGAATCACCGAACATAAAAAACTTGCAATACGAATCCCACGCACCAGCACTGTCTCTGTCTGGATATGCGGGACATGAGCTTTCGAGCGGCGACATACTCATATATTTATACAAAAACCGATAATCGTCTTCTTTTAAATTAAAACGATTTTCAGGTTTTACATTTTCAGGGAAAAGGCAGGCTTTCAATATCGCTTGCTGATTCTCAAGGGCGAAATAGTTTTTATAAGTAAAATCAAATGGTTCATTCACCAATGAGTCGCCCACGTAATAATTTTTGCCCGCCACCATATAGCCTTTTCCCATTTTAATGGGTGCTTTAGGCTCATATAATTTATTGGAAACGAGCATGGGTTGCTTGTAAATGGGCTCAAGACTTTCTGTTGCAGGCGTCAGAAATTTCACTGGGTTGGAGCGTTTATTTTGTTCCCGCGTGAATGGCACTGATAGGCGGTGCACAATTCTCAAATCTTTATACCCTTTTTTATAGAGCGTTTCGTTAAAAGCTTCTTGACCCATGAACTCATAAAGGCGGTTAAATGCATCATTATCACTCACTAAAAGTATCTTTTTAATATAATGCTCCAGAGAGGGTAATCCGTAATTTTCGGTATTGGTTGGGTCAGTATATTTTCTGATTTGCCCTTTTTCAACGGAATCATTTTGCATGGGCGACTGCCTACTTAAACCCTTGACATTTAATTGGTTAAGTTTCTCTAAAGCTAAAAGGCAAGCGGGGAATTTGACCGTGGAAGCGGGGTAGAAATACTCATCCTTATTTAAACGATAGCGATACGTTTTGAAATGAGGGACATTGTCTTTATCTCTATCTATTTGAGTATAAACGATTTGAACCCGATATTTTTCGGGGTCTTTCAGTATCAAACCGAATTTGTCGGGATGACTTTTTAAGAGTTTCACCAGTAATTTATCGCTTTTACCTTGTGAAAAAGCGCAATTGAGGGATAAAATAAAATATAGGAAAAGAGTAATTTTTTTCATTAAAATGATGTTATGATTATAAGATTGAAAACCTACAAATATAGACTCAAATCTTGAAATCATGAAAATATCAACATTTTTAATCTTTTTTTTACTTCTTTACGGCTGTGTTCCTCAAAGTTCGACTTCTGAAAGTTCTAAAAATGAAATATTGGGAGAAAAAAACAATGAGGCAATCGTTTTCAAAAGCGTTAATGATATTCCTGTTCCAAAAGGATATAAAAAGGTTGCTCATACTGAGGGGGGAATCGCTTTTTATCTCAATCATATTCCTTTGAAAAAAGACAAGACAGTGTATCTTTTTAATGGTGAAAAAAAGAAAAACCAAGCGGCTCAATATGCAGTTTTGGATATTAGCGTGGGAGAGCGGGATTTGCAACAATGTGCAGATGCGGTGATGCGTTTGCGGGCGGAGTATTTATTTTCAAATAAAATGTACGATAAAATTCATTTTAATACCACCGAAGGCAGCATAATGCGCTACATTGATTGGGCAAATGGCAATCATAATTTGTTAAAAACCAATGCTATTTCAGATAAATTAATAACCAATGCTGATACGACTTACGCTCAGTTTTGAAATATATGAATTTCGTCTTTGCTTACGCCTCTACTTTGTCCCTTGAAAAGGAAATGAAACCCGTCAAAAATATGAGTGAAATAGAGGTGGGCGATGTATTTATTAAAGGTGGCGCGCCGGGTCATGCGGTGATAGTGATGGCAGTGGCGACGCATCCGACCACAAAGAAGAAGATTTTTCTATTGGCACAAAGCTATATGCCCGCTCAAGATATCCATATTTTAATCAACCCAGTTGACCATATTTTATCTCCTTGGTACACTGATGGCATTATTGGGGAACTTGTGACACCAGAATGGGATTTTAAGCTATCAGAATTGCGCCGTTTCTAAATAAAGCGGCTTACCCAATTAAGGGTATTTTTTGAAACATATTGAAAATCAGACATTTATAAGAGGTTGAATAGTTGGGTTTTAAAATTGATAAAACAAAATATCTAACACCCCCTCAGTATTGTGACGTTGGAAGAGGCCTTTTGGCTGAGATTTTGCCTAATAGGTTTCATACGAGCCTTACTAAAATAAGCGAATCTTACATCTTACAATTTACAATGTCTATAACCAAAACTTCAACAGAATGGGTGGTCGCCCGTCTTAATTATAGCGAGCCTTGGTTACATTTTTTAACAAAATGCATCAAACCTTTTGTCGATTCTCTGACACAAACGGGGATAATTGAAAGGTATTATTGGGAACGTTCGAATGAAGGAGGGGCGAACATCTGTCTGTATTTTCGGTGCAATTCGGAGTTTAAAAACACGCTTATTATTCCTAATTTGAGGGAACATTTTGAGACATTTTTCGCATTAAATCCCTCTCTTCGCCATTCACAAAAATCAGATTTAAAAGTTAATAATACGCTTGAATTAATGGAATATTCCATTGATGAGCACTTTTGGGGCGGTGCCGTGGGTTTGCCTATAGCTGAAAGGCATTTTCAATCATCCAGTGAAGTTATCTTGGATTTTATGGCTCAAAAGGGCGATAATTGGACGATGGATGAAATTTTAGCAACAGCCATGCAGATGCATTTGGGCTTTGCGGAAGCGGCGGGAATGTGCTTGGAAGAAGCCACTCGTTTTTTTGAATATTGTTTATTGTATCATTCCACGCAGGATTTTGGAATCCATTTTTTTGAAGATTTTTTTGAAGCTCAAAGCGAACCTTTGATTGAGTTTCACGCTCAATTATGGGAATCATTGCAGACTAAAAATGATTATAAAGAGGATATTTATAACCAGTGGATTGAGCAATGTTATTACACTAAAGCCGATTATATCCGTACTTTCCGTCAAAAAGTATTGAAAGTAGAAGCCAAATTTAGTGTTATTTGGACTATTTATGCCCGTTTACTCCAAACTACGAATAATAGGTTGGGGCTTCATGGACGCGACGAATCATTGGTTTTTTACCTTATGATGCGCAGTCTTGAAAAAATAGGACAAGAGAATCTGAAAATTTAATTACGTATAGCAAGTTTTTTACTACATAGCTTTCTCATGAATCCGCAGCATAAAAGTTGCGGATTTTTTTTTGTTTTAAAACGGGTGAAAAGCGCCGTTTGGAAGAATATTGGAGGTATTGAGAGTAAAACCGCTTTTTATATTTTACCTTTATTAGTCCTCAGCAATTCCGCTTTTGACTTTTTTTAGGAGCGAATAAATTCTCCCCTAAGTAATTATCAAATAACATAACAGCTTAGTCATAATAATCGCTTGCGCGATTTTTAGCCACTGATTTTACTGATATTGACTGATTTTACACTGATTTTTTAATAAACACATTTGAATCAGTG
>JANMYC010000264.1:0-10606 GCA_031381715.1 Saprospiraceae bacterium | reverse complement strand
GATACTCTCCAATCAAGCCTATTTAAAAGATATTCATATTGATGAAAAAAGTGAATATGGGCGGTATTTGGTTGAAATGCCCGTGGTGAACAATAAAATTGTGTTGCCTTCGGGTATCAATGAAGGGCAAAATTTAATGGTTCTTTTACGTCATCTCACTTTCAGAGTGGCCCATATCCACGATTTTAATCAATTTCCGATCCCTTTTAAATGTATGGCTGCCGATATTGTCAGCGGCGAAGGCGTAGTATTGGATAAAGGTGATTTAGCATTAGCAATCCGCACGAGTATGTCCATTCCCACTATTTTTACGCCCATCGACCGCGGGGGCGAAGGCTTGATGGTGGATGGTGGATTGATTCATAATTTTCCCGTGGATTTGGTCTGTGGCATGGGCGCGGATATTGTGATTGGCAGTTACACTGGCGGGCGGTTGTATTCAAAAAAACAATTAAATTCCTTTGTAAAGCTACTCTATCAATCATCCAGTTTTCAGCGCGAGTCAGAAACTCGGGAACAAGAGAAGTTTTGTGATATACTCTTTTCCTCCGATGAGGCACTTCGAATAGCCAATCTTAAAATCTCTGATTTCAATAAAAGTAAGCGCATTTTAGCCGTGGGTGATAGCGTTATGCACAGCGTTTTACCCCAACTTATCGCCTTAGCGGATGCTCAAAGTCAATACGACATCAGCCATGAAATACCCGTAAAAAAGCCATTATTAAACACAGGAATGCACTTTTTAATTAAAAAAATAGACTTAAATGGCATTGATGACTATAAAAAAGAAGTGGCATCCAACTATCTTCAAATCAATGAAGACAGTACCTACACGCGGTTGAAATTGCAAGAAGCCATCAATAATTTGTACAGCAGCAATATGTATAAACGTGTGTTTTATGAAATATCCGACGATACCAATAATGTAGAACTACAAATAAATTTAGAAGAAAAGCCGCCTCACAATCTCAAATTTGGCTTGCATTACGATAGCCAATTGGGCAGTGGAATCATGGTGAATTGGACGGCAAGGAACTGGTTTGGGCATAATTCAAGGTTTATTGCCGCCGTGGATATTGCCGAAAGTCCAAAATTTAGGTTGCACTATCGCAAAAGTTTAAAGAAAAGTAAATGGGCTTTTAACCTATCTGATATCTTTGAACGCACTCAAGAAACCCTCATTTTTGAGGAACAAACCTTTGAAAATTACCGCCGTCGTCAAAATGTTTTATCCGCCTATTGGAGTCGAGCCATCAATAAATCCGCCGAGTTTGGGGCAGGATTTTCATGGAACGCCTTGGATTATAAGCCCCTTTACAATATTGATGATAAAATATATATCCGCGATAAACGCCCCGATAGCCTTTCACAGCTCACTTTTTTAGAATCCGCGTCATGGGGAATCAACACATATTTTAAAAAAAATACCCTCAATAATATCTCTTTTCCCGAAAAAGGCTATTCATTGAGCATAGATGCTAAATATGGCTTTAGAAGTGAGGCGTCCAATACCATCAAAACTGTCTTTTCAAAAACGGCTCTGCGCACTGAACAGGAGAGAAAAGATACATCCTTAGCGCCTTTTATTCGCCTGTCCTTGAGTTTTGAAAAGGCGATACCCCTCAGTAAAAAAGCCTCTTTCATCGGTAAAATAAATGCTGGGATACTGAGGGGGGGCTCGTACGTTGAGTCAGGCAAATTAAAAAGTGAAAACTTCCTTTTGGGTGGACTCGAGTCCCGCCGAAGTTTTAATTATTTCCCTTTTGCGGGCAATAGAGAGGGCACAACGCAACATTCATCCTTTGCAACCGCCCAACTAAGCCTACAAATTGAAGCTTTTAATAACTTTTTTATTGCGCCGTTAGCTGGTTTTTTAATTGGCGATAAAAGCGTTGCCACATGGACGAGCGGCATTACCATTGGCTATCGCTCTCCCTTCATTCCCATTATGATAAATCTTTCAAAAGCGGATAATGAAAGTCGAATTCTACCCTATATCAGCATTGGTTATCGTTTTTAAAATGGGATATTGGGATATTGGGATATTGGGATATTAGGATATTTAATCTCAATATCTCAATATCTCAATATCTCAATATCTCAATATCTCAATATCCCTTTTGCAATTACCCATTAAAACCTTATTTTTGGGCGCAATTTTAAATATCCACTTATGAGTAAAAATAAAAAACTGCGAGAAGGTACTGTTTACTCCACCGACCCCGATTTTGAGTACCAATACAATGAAAATACCGAGGGGGTAGAAGATTTACCCAAAGCTCAACAAAAGCTCCGTATTCACCTCGAAAGATTGAAGGGGAATAAAGAGGCAACAATAGTCAGCAGTTTTGTGGGAACCAGCGAAACACTTGAAGTTTTAGGCAAATTGTTAAAAACCAAATGTGGCGTGGGCGGTACTGTAAAAGAAGGTGAAATCCAACTACAAGGCAATCACCGTGATAAAGTGTTGCAATTGCTCATTACTGAGGGGTATGTGAATACTAAAAAGGCAGGAGGATAGATTTGGTTATTGGTTATTGGTTATTGGTTATTGGTTATTGGTTATTGGTTATTGGTTATTGGTTATTGGTTATTAAGCAACGTGAAATCCTGTGAAGCGGGATTACTCATTTTAAAAAATATTTAGGTATATGAAAGAAACGAAACCCAACAATCCTTTAGAAGGAAAAACGCTTGAAATGATATTGAATCATTTAGTAGATTTTTATGGTTGGGAATATTTGGGCGATCATATCAAAATTAATTGTTTTATCAACGACCCAAGCATCAAATCGAGCCTTCAATTTTTGAGAAGAACCCCCTGGGCACGTAAAAAAGTAGAAGATTTATACGTTTGGAATATGCGGAAATAGCAGCCCGTTTTTTAGTAGTCAGTAGTCAGAACTGACCACTAACTACTAAAAAAACTGACTACTATTCAGTACATTTGCGCCATGAAAATAGCCGTTATTGATTATAAAGCTGGCAATATCCGTTCTGTCATATTTGCCCTTGAAAGATTGGGGGTGCAACCCATCCTCACTGACGATGCCGAAACCATTTTGAGTGCCGATAAAGTCATTTTCCCCGGTCAAGGTGAAGCGAGTTCCGCGATGAATAATCTCCGTGAAAGAGGACTTGATAAGCTCATCCCGAAGCTCAAACAACCGTTTTTGGGCGTCTGCGTCGGTATGCAACTGCTTTGTGAATACTCGGAGGAAAATGATACCCCGTGCTTGGGAGTTATTCCACAAAAGGTTTTAAAGTTTACAACAGAAGGATTGAAAGTACCTCAAGTGGGTTGGAATAGACTCAATATTACCGAAAAAAATCCCCTACCCTCCATACTTTCACCCGATTTGCACAACGCATGGTTTTACTTTGTGCACAGTTATTACGTTGAAAAAGGGGAATATACCACCGCCACCGCAGAATACGGCTTGGAATTTTCAGCCTGTTTGAGAAAAGACAATTTCCATGCGGCTCAATTTCACCCCGAAAAATCAAGTACGGCAGGTGAAATTTTAATAAAGAACTTTTTGGATATTGTTTAGAAGGTGACCGTAGGCAGGCGACAAGCGACAGCTAGGAGACACCGTTTACTACTCCGCCTAATGCCTTTCACCTCTCGCCTAAAAATCTATGTTTTTTTCTTAAAAAAGGCTATATTTGTAAAAAAGAATAGACAATGAAAGCAGCTGCAAACGTGAAAAATATGACCGAAGCCGAATACATTGCTTTTGAAGAAAAAGCACAGGATAGGCATGAAATGATAAACGGAAAACTATATACTATGGCAGGAGCATCAAGAAAACATAACTTAATTTGCCAATTACTTACTATGGCTTTATTGAGGTTACTAAAAGGGCAAAATTTTCTTGCTTTTCAAGAAAACATGAAAGTTCAAATAACAAATGAAAAAGATTATGCTTATCCAGATGTGGTTGTAACTTTCGATGAAGAAGATATATCTTCTCCTAATAATGAATATATATTCCGAAAACCAATATTTATAGTAGAAGTGCTTTCACCTTCAACGAGGGTCTATGATAAAACTGATAAATTTATACAGTACAGAAAAATTGAAAGCCTGAAATATTATCTTTTGGTGGATTCTGAAAAAGTGTTTGTTGAGTGTATGGCAAAAAATACTGAGGGGGTATGGGAATCAGAAATTTATACTCAAATTACTGAAAAAGTTATTCTTTCGGAATTAAATATTGAGATACCTTTGTCGGATATTTATCCGCAGTAGAATATTTAGAATCTATAAATTATACGCGGAACTGGAGTTCCGCTTTACTAAACGACCTCCCATACTGAGGGGTCGTTTTGAATTTCAAAACCATTGATTATCAATTAATTATGTACATTATTCCAGCTATTGACATCATTGACGGGAAGTGCGTCCGACTCACTCAAGGTGATTACGAACAGAAAAAAATATACAACGAAGACCCACTCGAAGTAGCGAAACAATTTGAAGATGCGGGCTTGCAAAAGCTGCATTTAGTGGATTTGGATGGTGCCAAAGCAGGTCAAATTGTGAACTATAAAGTCCTCGAAAAAATTGCTTCCATGACTCATTTGCACATTGATTTTGGTGGTGGTTTGAAATCCGATAATGACTTGAAAGTGGCTTTTGAATGTGGTGCCAAACAAATTACGGGTGGTACTATTGCCGTAAAAAACCGTCCAGTTTTTTTAAATTGGCTCAATGTGCATGGATCTGAAAAAATCATTTTAGGCGCTGATGTTAAAAATGAAAAAATCGCCGTGCATGGTTGGCTCGAAACAAGTGATATTTGGCTTAAAGATTTTCTGAGGGAGCTTATTACCGAAGGAGTAAAATATTGCATTTGTACCGATATTTCAAAAGATGGTTTATTAGAAGGCGCATCCAATGACCTTTACGCCTCCATTTTAAGTGAATTTCCTGAATTAAAACTCATTGCTTCGGGCGGTGTTTCCAACATGGATGACCTGTACAAATTACGTGAAATAGGCTGTTATGGGGCTATCGTGGGAAAAGCTATCTATGAGAAAAAAGTCACTTTAAAGGAGTTAGAAAAATTTAACCAATAAAGATTGATTTCTCTTAAATTTGTAAAAAATTAGCTCATGTTAAAATTGTCATCAATTCAAAACTTAAATCATACGGCTATCAGTTTATTTAACCGCATGGATTTATTGATTTTTAAAGAAAATAATGCACATATTGTCTATGCTCCTGCACTTGATATCAGTGGATATGGCAATACGAAGAAAGAAGCTGAAACTTCATTTCTCACCTCATTAAAAGAATTTTTGGAATTTACTAATCAAAAAGATACCCTTAAAAGCGAATTATCGCGATTAGGATGGAAATCAGATAATAATAATATTTTCGTACCGCCATATTTTGATGAATTATTGCAAAAAAATGCTTATCTATCAGAGATAGTGAGAGAAAAAAATTTCCAAAAACGCCATTTAGTTACTGCCTAAGCATTAAAAACATGCATGAAGAAAATCACCAATATCAGTCTCCACGATTACAGGCGTTTTCTACAAAATTGTGATTGTAAATGTTATCGTACATCTGGCGGGCATGAACATTGGCATAGAGATGATTTGGCTCGTCCCCTTACATTACAAACACATATAGACCCCGTACCTGCCTTTATCATCAAACAACATTTAAGGTATTTGAATATATCAACACGTGAATTTCTCGAATTGATTTAATTCTTAAATTCATCTGTTTAATTAAAAATCAATCATTTATGCTCGCAAAACGTATTATTCCCTGCTTGGATATTAAAGACGGACGAACCGTTAAAGGTATTAATTTTGAAAACCTACGGGATGCAGGTGATGCCGTGGAGCTTGGTAAATGGTATTCAGAAAATGGTGCCGATGAGCTCGTTTTTTTAGATATTACAGCCACACACGAAGAGCGCAAAACGTTTGCGGAACTGGTTACGCGCATCGCTCATGTACTGAATATTCCTTTTACAGTGGGTGGCGGCATCGGGTCGGTGACTGATGTAACGCGATTATTGGATGCTGGCGCAGATAAAGTATCGGTAAATTCGGCAGCTGTTCGTCGCCCTGATTTAATCAACGAAATTGCACAATCCTTTGGTAGTCAATGTATTGTAGTGGCAATAGACGCCCGCGAAGTGGATGGTAAATGGAACGTTTACTTGAATGGCGGTCGCCTAAAAACTGAATTAGACCTTTTTGAATGGTCAAAAGAAGTAGCGGACAGAGGCGCCGGTGAAATACTTTTCACCTCCATGAACCACGACGGCACCAAGCAAGGTTTTGCCAATGAAGCCTTAGCTCGTATTTCAAAATCGGTCTCTATTCCCGTTATCGCTTCGGGTGGCGCAGGCAATATGGCGCATTTTTATGACACTTTTACTGAGGGGTATGCCGATGCAGCTTTGGCAGCGAGTATTTTTCATTTCAAAGAAATTGCTATCAACGATTTGAAACGCTATTTGGATGATAAAAGTGTGGCTATGCGGATATGAGTAGATATTTGGGGGGTAGATATTAGATTTCAGATGTTAGATGTTGTAAAAAACTGATATTCAACGAGTTACAAATTTTCAGAGTTGACACATCCTGCATGAAAATTTGAAAAATAATCGCTGCTTTCAGTCTTTAGAAAACAGCGATTATTTTAAAGCGACATATTTAAAGACTATTCACTTGCATGGAAATCATTTTAAAAGGCAAATTAACTGCTGACTGGAACTGATGACCTAAACGGCGCTGCGATTCTTTTTCAAAAAACCATTTTATTAAAACGGTTTTTCCCATATTATGGATATTTTCAAACACTTTAAGAATTTCGAAAATCCAACGGGTGGATGCGTTATTGACGAATTCAAAATGAATGGTTACAATAGTGACATTGGCGGCATGATGGACATAATTTTCAAGCGGTTTCAAAAATGGTTTGAAAAAGGATGTGGGATAGCGTAAAGAT
This sequence comes from Saprospiraceae bacterium, assembly GCA_031381715.1. Classification (GTDB taxonomy): domain Bacteria; phylum Bacteroidota; class Bacteroidia; order Chitinophagales; family Saprospiraceae; genus JAAFJT01. Next base: position 3,624 of record JANMYC010000264.1, on the reverse strand, counting down.
GAACGCCCTTTCAAATGAAAATTACCTTGCTCAAAATTAAAGGCAATTTCAGGCGTTTCCGAAGTAGATTCTCTAAAAATTGTTTCCATTTAGGCTAAAATAAAGGTTTGGTTTTTATTAAAAGTTGTATCAAATTAGTCAACAAAGATTCATATTTTTCTTCAAAATTCAAAGTTTTTAACTCAATTTTAGACTAAACGAAGTGTTAACAGCTTTAAATTAAGAAAACAATCATTTTAAAATTTCATATTTCTTTCGAATAAATTGAGAGTGCTCTATCGCATATTAAAATCAATTTTGAAATGGTTAAATCCCAAAAAAATACCCTCGTGTAAATGCTACACGAGGGTATTTTTATATTTAAAAAGGAATAAAATTATCCTATCGGTGCTACTTGAGGTGGTCTACCATCCCCTAAAATGGCTGCATTGGCATCAATAATTGAAGGCTCACCGTAAGGTCTTTTGCCAATCAATTTCTCCAAGTCAGATTTCAAAAGCACCTCTTTTTCAAGTAAATGCTGAGCTATTAACTCTAGCTCTGCACGGCGTTCGACCAATAAAGCTTGAGCACGGGCATAGGCATTATCTGCTAATTTACGCACTTCATTATCCATCAAAGTAGCGGTATCATCGGAGTAAGGGCGATTAAAACTGTCATTTTGCATGCCATAATACGATACATTACCCACTTTTTCATTCATACCATACACTGCTACCATAGCATAAGCCATACGCGTCACTTGGTCGAGATCGCTTTGTGCACCCGTCGAAATCTTATCAAATACGATTCTCTCGGCGGCACGTCCACCCATTGTCATACACATACGGTCAAGGATTGCTTCGGTACGCGTAATGTATTCGTCTTTTGGCAAATATTGCGCATAACCCAAAGTACCAATGCCACGAGGCACGATGGTCACTTTTACCAAAGGCATTGCGTGTTCCAAATACCAACCACATATTGCATGACCCGCTTCGTGGTAGGCAATTATCTCTTTTTCAGCCGGTGCAATGATTTTACTTTTACGCTCCAATCCGCCAATAACTTTATCGAGGGCATAGTTGAAATCATCCATTTCTACCCCAGTTTTCGTTCTACGTGCAGCAATCAAAGCAGCTTCATTACACACATTAGAAATATCAGCACCCGCAAAACCGGGTGTCATTTCAGCTAAAGCCGCGGCGTTGACATCGGCAGTAGTTTTGATATGGCGTAAATGAACGTTAAAAATTTGCTCTCTGCCTTTCAAATCTGGTAAGTCAATACCAATTTGACGGTCAAAACGACCTGGACGCATCAATGCAATATCCAACACATCAGCACGGTTTGTGGCAGCCATCAATATCACGGCTTTATCAGTCGGGAAACCATCCATTTCAACTAAAAGTTGATTCAATGTATTCTCACGCTCATCGTTTCCACCTTGAAACGCGCCTTTACCACGAGCACGACCGATTGCATCAATCTCATCGATAAAAATGATACACGGTGCTTTCTCTCTCGCTTGACGGAACAAATCACGAACTCTACTCGCTCCTACTCCCACAAACATCTCAACGAAATCTGAACCCGAAATAGAGAAAAACGGCACGCCTGCTTCGCCCGCTACCGCTTTAGCTAAAAGGGTTTTACCAGTACCCGGAGGGCCTACAAGCAAAACACCTTTCGGTATTTTACCGCCCAAAGTGGTATATTTTTTCGGATTTTTCAAGAAATCAACGACTTCCATCACTTCTTCTTTCGCTTCATCCAAACCTGCGACATCAGAGAAGTTGATGTTAACTTTAGCGTTATTATCAAAAACTTGTGCTTTTGAACGACCGATATTGAAAATTTGTCCACCAGGACCGCCTGCACCACCACCTACTCTACGCATGATAAAAATCCAAAGAGCAGCAAAAATAGCCAGTAAAAATAGCCAATTCAAGAGCGGTTGCCAAAGGTTCACACGATCTTCATAATCAGCGAAGATTTGTGCTGTTGCCGGACTTTCCTTCCACAATGCATTGATTCTTTCTTCATAAACCTTTGCAGGGATGTCCATCTGAAAATGTGGGCGATTCGGAAATTTTGTCTTAGCAATATTGTATTTAGCTAATTTATCATCCTTCACAAATACCTCCAACACCTTCTCGTTCACCATGATAACCTTCTGAATATCGCCTTGTTTGACCATTTCAGCATATTTCTCCCATTCAAGCTCCTTTTTATCAATGGTGCCAAAATTGTAAATATTAAAGGCTATTAATACCAATGCAATCAATCCATAAATCCAATAAGAACTGAATCCATTGGATGGGCTGTTGCGTGGTTTGTTATCAAATTCGTTATTCTCCATTTTTTTTGTCAGACAACTTTTATACTACCCCTCAGTATTAAGAGTGCAAAAATTAGTTTAAGATGTTTTATAAATAAAACTATCTCTTCAATGATTAAAATTTTACTCCAAAATTACGATGGCAATCAGTTTTGAAATTCCTCTTTAAAGGCGATTTAAAAACAATAATATTTTAATAAACAAGTTATTTTTTATATAAAATTCATCTCTTGAATAAAAGTTTAAAAAAATATTTTTTTTTGCAAAGCTCTTATTCAAATAGATAAATTAATTACTATTTATAAAAATCTATCAATCAGTGATTTACGAAGGATTTCAAATAGAATTTTGAAATAAAAATAAAATCACTAAAACACCCCCTCAGTATAAACGCTCTTAAATAGTATTTTTATTGAAATATTTCAAACCTGATATTTCAATAAAATTTAAGCGTTAAATGTCGTATTTCAAATCATGGTTTTACTAAATGTCTTCGTATTGCACCAGAATACCGTCACTCCATAAATCTTCTAATTCATAAAATGAGCGGGTGTCACGGTGGAAAACATGCACCACAATATCAAAATAATCCATCACTACCCACGTGCTTTGCAAGCCACCCTCTATGTGGGTAGGCGTAGTCTGATAAGTATCTTTTACCTTCCGATATATACTATCAGTAATCGCTCTTACTTGAACATTGGAATCGCCTTCACAAATAATGAAATAATTGGTTGGGGCATCGTGCAATTTACGTAGGTCAATCTTCACGATTTTTTTACCTTTGATGTCTTGAATGGCGTCAACGATAACGTCGTTTAACAACTCGGCTGGAACTGCCTGCATCTTATAAGCTCCTTGTACTGTACTCAAATTAAAATTTTATTTTAAAAAAAATGAGACAAATATAAAATATTCAAATCTTACAACTTTATAATCAATTGATTTACAATTATTTAAACCTAAAAAGAACTAATTAATTTCATTTAGCTTTGAATCAAATTGTAAATTTGCAAATTTACTAAAATTAAACCGAATTGACTGCAATATCAAACACCCTTTTTATAGGAAAAGTTCTGAAACATTATGAAGCGGCTGCATCCACAAATGCTTTAGCTGCCGATTTAATGAATAACGAGAAAATTAGTGAGGGTGCTGTCCTCTACACTTTTAACCAAACTGCCGGCAGAGGGCAATATGGCAACAAGTGGCAATGCGAACCTTTTAAAAATATCGCTGTGAGTATTATCCTCACGCCCACTTTTCTCAATCCTCGCGAACAGTTTTATCTCAATAAATCTGTG
>JANMYC010000238.1:0-3729 GCA_031381715.1 Saprospiraceae bacterium | reverse complement strand
CATTCAGCTATATTATCGCCTATCAGAAATGTTGTCGGAATGCCACTATCAAAAATATTTACTATCCGGGTAATACAGGATCGACTTACAGTATAGAAATTACGCCTGAGGCTCAGCGTTCTAACAATAGTAGCCCAGTTTTTAGGACTTTTCCACCCATTTTTATCTGTAACGGAGAACCTTTAAATTACGACCATTCCGCTATTGATAAGGAAAATGACCAAATCGTATATCGTTTTTGTACGGGTTATTCTTCTCCTTCAAGAGGTAATCAGAATAATGTTATTCCACCACCACCGCCGTATTTACCGCTTAATTATATTCAACCAGATTATAATGAATCTGCACCCATGGGTGGAGATCCTAAAATTGGTATTAATGCTAATACCGGTTTGATAACTGGAACGCCCAATATACTTGATCAATTCGTTGTAACAGTCTGTATTGAAGAATACCGACAGGGAAAGTTGCTGACGCGATTGTTTCGAGACTTTCAATTTAATGTCGTGAACTGTCAAAAAACGGTGGAAGCTTTGGTAACGGCTGATTCAGTTGCTGGTAAAAATTTCTATCTATACGGTTGTGAAAATGTTACTTTAAAACTGGCCAACCGAAGCCACGAAAGAAACCAAATCAAGAGTTTTTACTGGGAATTTAACATCAATGGCACTGTAAAACGCTTCAATGAATGGGAACCAGATGTTACTTTTAGGGACACAGGATTTTATAAAGGGCGCTTGATGTTGAATGATGCTGGCTCTCAATGCAGTGATTCTGCTTTTTTAACCGTTCGGATTGGGGGTAAAATAACCAATGATTTTACGGCAAAATATGATACTTGCAATGCGGGTCCCATTGATTTTAATGCCGTTTATACATCCGCATATCCAACTAATTACATTGGTTGGTATTTTGATGATGGCGCTTATGAATATGACCTTTTGAAAGTAAGTCATCAATATGGCATCCCTGGAGTTAAAAAGGTTACTTTTTCAGTAAAAGATATTTATGGTTGTACTGTTAAAACGGCTAAGGCAATTACTTGGCAACCTGCACCACCCATTATCATTATTGAGCCAGATAACTACCTTGGTTGTGCGCCCGCAAAAGTGTTTTTTAATAATAAATCAAAACCGGTTGACACTACATACAATATCCGTTGGGACTTCGGCGATGGCACGACGGGTAAAGAAATTAGTCCTTATCATACCTACACAAAAGGAGGCAATTATACCATAAAATTGAGCCTTATTTCGCCCATTGGGTGTAAAAAAGAAGCGACTTTCCCCAGTTTAATTAAAATAAAAGCGTCTCCTGAGGCTGATTTTGAATATCTGCCGACCAAGCCGAATAATCTAAACCCCACTGTTTTTTTTCAAGATAAATCTAAAAATGGCATAAACTGGCAATGGTTTTTTAATAAAGCTTCTTTTTCATCCAAACAAAATCCTGTTCACACTTTTAGGGATACAGGTTTGTACTCCGTGAAATTAGCCGTTAAAAATACTGAGGGGTGCATTGATTCAATCACAAAATGGGTTTATGTTGAACCCATAATTACCTTTTTTATGCCCAATGCTTTCACGCCCAATGACGATGCGGTGAATGACGTTTTTAAAGGAACGGGTATTGTTTATGGTATGAAAAATTTCCAAATGACTGTTTGGAATCGGTGGGGAGAATCCATTTTTGTCACCAATAATCCCAATGAAGGTTGGAATGGTATGAAAAATAACAGTGGCGCACCTTCTCAACAGGGCGTTTATCTCTTTGAAGTGGCATATAAAACGCCTCAAAATGAGCAAAAAAGCCAGCGGGGATATGTGACGCTGATTAGGTAATTGTTGGTTATTGGTTATTGGTTATTGAGCAATAACCAATAACCAATAACCAACAACCAACAACCAATAATTATAATCGAATCCTTGGGTCAAGCACTGCGTAAAGTACATCCACCAATATGTTAATAATTACAAATATAAATGCTGTAAATAAAACGCAACCCAACACCACCGGTATATCAAAGCTCAAAAGCGCATTCACGGTCACTTGTCCCAATCCGTTGAAAGCAAAAACGCTCTCTACGAAGAAAGCACCCGCTAAAAGCCCCGCAAACCAGCCTGAAATGGCTGTGGTGACAGGATTTAAAGCATTGCGTAAAGCATGTTTTATAACCACAGTTTTATAACCCAAGCCCTTAGATTTAGCGGTGCGGATATAATCCATTGAAAGAATATCGAGCATGGTGCTGCGAGTCAATTGCATAATAAGCGCAACGGGACGGATACCAAGAGCGATTGCAGGTAGTATTAAATTTTTCCATAAAATCTGTTTATCGCCAAAATCATCTAATTCAAATAAACTGCCTTGAATATTTAATCCTGTCCAATCCGAAAGCCAATAGCCGAATACCAAAGCCAATATCATCGCTACAATATAACTTGGTAATGAATATCCCATTACTGAAGCCACAATTGAGCTTGTATCAAACCAACTCCCGGGTTTTAATGAAGCGACTACACCTAAAAAAATGCCTAAAATAGTGGCTATAAACATTGCTGCCAATGCTAAAATGGCGGTTTGAGGAATGGCATCTTTTAAAATATCCGTCACTTTTCTCCCTGATTGAAATGATTCTCTTAAAAAAGGAAATTTAAGCACTAAAGTATTATTTCCGAATGGAATAAGCTTAAAATAGCCATATTTCTCTTGATTTTCAGCAGAATTAGCGTGAATACTGAGGGGGGATACATCATTGATGTACATCACCAGTTGAACATAAAGCGGTTGGTCTAAACCCAATTCCTTCCTTTTGGCTTTGACAGTTGCATTATCGCTCCGTTGCCCAAACGTCAAGCGCGTCGGGTCAACAGGTGCCAGATAAATGATGCTTGTGATGATAATTACCACCAAAACCATTACTGCCGAACCATAAAGAAGCCGTTTTAATATTAAATTGAGCATTTCAGTAAGACATTAGATAAAAGACTTTTAGATATTAGACTGTTCCAAAATTGATTTAAATTACATTGATTAATACACCTTCTTTTTCAACAAAATAACCAATTTCTTCTAAATCAAAATCATACCCCCTCAGTATATTTTGAAATTTAGCAGCATTTTCTGCTTTTACAGCTACCAAAAGCCCACCCGAAGTTTGAGGGTCGCATAAAATTGCTTTTTGATAAGGTGTTAAATGCCCTATTTTATGCCCATAACTATCAAAATTACGATTTGTTCCGCCTGGAATACATTTTTCATTTAAATAAAAATCAATCGCTTCTTTATTTAAAAGAGGAACTTTTTCAAAATTAACCACTGCACTTAAATTGGACGCCTCACACATTTCAGATAAATGCCCTAAAAGCCCAAAACCAGTAACATCTGTCATGGCTTCCACATAATCCAAAGTGCCAATAACAGCCCCAATCTTATTCAATCGTTTCATACTCAGTGGTGCGATTTCAGCATGTTCTGGTTTCAACAAATCTTTCTTTTGAGCCGTTGTAAAAATACCCACGCCAATCGGTTTTGTTAAAAATAAAACAGACCCCTCAGTAGCACCACCATTTTTTTTAATATTTTTAATATCCACCCGACCCGTCACCGCCAATCCAAAAATTGGCTCGGGTGAATCAATCGAATGTCCCCCTGCCAAAGGAATACCCGCTTCAGCACAAGCCTTACGAGCCCCTTCAATAACTTGGTTTGCTACTTCCGCAGGAATTT
>JANMYC010000237.1:0-3490 GCA_031381715.1 Saprospiraceae bacterium | reverse complement strand
TATCAGCTTCATTTTAAGCAAAATACTGAGGGGTATGTTTTAAAAAGCCCTAAAAGACTGTCAGTTGACTACTGTTTACTGCCCACTAATCTATTCCGTCATATCCATAGTGGTAAACACATTCGCCACGTCATCATCATCTTCAAATCTATCCACTAATTTGATGACAGCTTCGGCTTCTTCGTCGCTTAGTTTTTTAGTAATATTGGGTATGCGTTCCAAACTGGCTTCTTCTACTTCAATGCCTTTTTCTTCTAAAAATTTTTGCATGGAGCCGAAGTCAGTGAAATTGCAATAAATGAGCAATTCGTCTTCTTCCACTTTTATTTCATCTAAGCCAAAATCAATCATCTCGAATTCGAGTTCTTCATAATTGGGCATAGCGTCTTTTTTAACCCTAAAAATACCTTTTCTATCGAACATATAATCCACCGAACCACTCGTGCCGAGTGAACCACCGCCCCGATTGAAATGCATACGGATATTGGCGACTGTACGCGTGGGATTATCGGTAGTGGTTTCTACGAGGAAAGCGATACCATTGGGCCCATAACCTTCATAAACGACCTCTGCAAAGTTTTCAGAATCTTTAGCTGATGCTTTTTTGATGGCTGATTCTACATTGGCTTTGGGCATATTGGCTTTTTTAGCATTTTGTACTGCCAAACGCAAACGGGGATTGTAATTAGGGTCACTGCTGCCTTCTTTTACTGCAATGGCAATTTCACGCCCGATTTTAGTGAACACGCGAGCCATATTGCCCCACCGTTTCATTTTAGAGGCTTTCCGATATTCAAACGCTCTTCCCATAATTTAAATTAGATGTTAGATATTAGACTTGAGATGTTAGAAACAGTTTTAAAGACGTTTAAAGCACTTATCCATGCGTTGATACGCGTATTTTTAAATAAAATCCTTTAAACAATGCTTAAAAAACGGCGTAAAGTTATAATTTTTAAACTTAAAAGAAAAGGAGTATGCTATAAAAATGTGAGTAAATCGGGACGTCATTATAGGTAAACAAAAGGTAGCGAGGAAGGGTAGGGGCATAAAAAAAGCGTCCAACCACAGGGGCCAGACGCATCAAAACAAAACGAAAAACCAACTTTAAACAAGTCTCTTTATGTTATAAAACATTTATACGTTTCATTTAGTTCACCACTCACTTAATTCTATTGTCAGAAAACAGTCAAATTAAGCTAAAATACTGACCCGTCCCGATTACTCGGTGAGGGGGACTAAGATTTCAGTGAAACTGAGATTTCTTTAGTTTTACCATTTCTAAAAACAGTAATTTTCAAAACATCGCCTACTTTTGATTGAGCTATTCTCGACCGCAAATCATCTGTAGAACTAATCAAAGAACCATCCACTTTCGTAATCACGTCGTTTGGTAAAATTCCTGCATATTGTGCAGAACCTCCATCTAATACCTCAGATACTACAACACCAGATGATACATTTAGTTCCAATTCTGATACTGCTCTTTCAAAATATTCGTCACTAATCATTCGGATACCCAACGCAGGACGATTTTTAGAATTTGCTTGAGGAGTCGTTAAATTATTTGAGCCGTTTCTGACGCCACCGTTTTTAATTATGTCTTCAGCTACTTTAGTCATTGTGTTGACAGGAATTGCGAAAGAGTATCCTTCATAACTACCTGTGCGCGTTTGGATAGCCGTATTGATACCAATTAATCTACCTTGAGCGTCCACTAATGCACCGCCCGAGTTGCCCGGGTTAACCACTGCATCCGTTTGGATGAAATCTTCCATCACATTTTTTCTTTCGCTCGTATTTATCTTTTTGTGCGTTGCACTGATGATACCTGCTGTAACAGTTGTACCGATATCGTAAGGGAAACCGATGGCTAAAGCCCATTCTCCGATTTTAAGGTTATCAGAATTGCCTTTTTGGATAGCAGTTAAATCTGAAGCCTCAATTTTAAGTACAGCAATATCGTTTTTAGGGTCAGTTCCTACTACTCTTGCTGTGAATTTACGGTTGTCGCTCAATGTCACGTTTACATTGTCTGCGAAATCAACCACGTGGTTGTTGGTAACGATATAACCTTCTTTGGCAATAATGACTCCCGAGCCCGTTCCTTTTTTCTGTGGCATACGGAATCCAAAGCCGCCGAATAGTTGAGCAAATGGATCATTGTCGTATGACTCTTGCGCACGGCGTTGAGCGTTTGTTTTCGATTCAGCTGCTTCTATATACACGACTGTTGGAGAAGCTATAGTAGCGGCGCCAGTTAAGTCAATTGCACCCGAAGTTGTAGTATTGTCGCTTGTGAATTTAGCTAAATTGGTTTTGGGTGCAACGTTAACATTCTTACCAGCCATTTGCATTGCCCCCACCACTATTAAACCGCCAATCAATCCTGCGCCAATAAGTGATAACAGATTTTTCATAATGTTGCTTAATTTTGTGGTTTTAAAAATATTTTTTAATTTTTGTAAAATATTGATATGCAAGTTAAACGAATTTTGGCGGCTCTTGTTGATTGAATAATTTGATTTTAACTAAAGTTTAACAGAAAGCAGCCGATGTGCATAATTTGCCAGTATTTTAAGATAAACAAAGGGAAATTTGTTTTAGTTCACGGGTAAATAAAAAATTATAAATAATTGATTTTCAATAAATTAAAGCTATTTTAAATAATTTATTTTTTACATTATCTCCAGTCTTGGACTTTTTTTATACTTTTAAAAATGATAGTTAGTATTTGGTGCAAGTATGAATAGAAAGCAATTAGGACAGCAAGATTTTCACAATATTTTGCTACCAGAAACAGAGTTAGAGTGGACGCTTATTAGTCAACCCGATGTCACAGATGGCTTGCTGTGGGGTGAGCCGCGCTATGGGCATCCCGAGGGCAAAGTGCTGTATCATATCCCTGAAATTTATTCTAATCTTGAAAGAGTTCATCCCCCCCTCAGTAATGCTGACCGTGAAAAACTTCGAATCATCACATTATTACATGATACTTTTAAATACATTGAAGATAAAAACACGCCCCGTGATTGGACAAAACACCACAGCATTTTAGCCCGACTATTTGCTGAAAACTACATTGATGACTCGGTCATTTTAGATATCATCGAACTTCACGATGAAGCCTATTATTGCTGGCGTTTAGAAGTATTAGAAGATGAACCCGAGCAAGCTTCGGCACGTTTGGATATGCTTTTCGATAAAATAAAACCGTGTATTCAACTTTATTATATCTTTTTCAAGTGCGACACCGCTACGGGCGATAAAACCCAAGCCCCCGTAAAATGGTTTGAAAAAAAACTGAGAGAGATGAATGATGTCACACTTATCACTTTCGTTTAGTTATTGGCTATTGGTTATTGGTTATACCTGTTTTATGTAAAATAACCAATAACCAATAACCAACAACTAATAACCAACAACCAAATCAATCCACTCTACGCCCTTTTACGGTTCTTGAAGCCACCTCTACTTTCCTTATTTTCCT
>JANMYC010000221.1:0-2133 GCA_031381715.1 Saprospiraceae bacterium | reverse complement strand
TTGCCGCGTGATGAAATACCTACTGAGCCACTCTCTTGTTGACCACCGTAAACATTGTAAGGAAAAGCATTATCTGTACTGACATGGTAAAATTGCGCAGTGGGTTGATTGTACCACGATGAAAACGTTTTACCACCATTCACTGTAATGATGGCACCTTGGTCAACACCCAATAAAATGATGTCAGGATTATCGGGATTTATCCAAATTCTATGATAATCATCGCCACCGGGTGCGCCACGGAAGGCATCCCACGTTTTACCACCATTAATAGATTTCCAAGTGACAACATTGGCGGAATAGACAATGTCCGCATTTTTAGGGTCGGCTTTTATCTCCGCAAAATCGCTGCCACGGCTCCATAAGCGAGGGTCTTTATCCATCAAAACCCATGATTCGCCTGCATCATCGCTGCGATAAATACCGCCATAATCGCCCGCATCTACGGTTGCGTAGAGCCTTTTATTATTGGAAGGTGCGATGCAAAAGCCGATGCGCCCCAAGCCTTGCTCGTAAGTAGGTAAGCCTTTTGTGAGTTTTTTCCACGTATTGCCACCGTCTATGGATTTATACAAACCACTTTCTTTACCTTGCCACGCGCCGTTTTCCCATGGTCCTTGCCTTGCAGCCCAAATATCAGCGTAAATTACTGAGGGGTCTTTGGGGTCGATGGCTACTTGGATCGCACCCGTATTTTCATCAATATAAAATACGCGTTCCCACGTTTTACCGCCATTTAAGGTTCTATAAATGCCCCTTTCGGTATTGGGTCCGTAAGGATGCCCAAGTACTGCCGCAAAAAGACGATCATCGTTGGTGGGGTCAATGGCTAATCCGCCAATTTGTTGTCCATCGCGCAGACCGGTATTGACCCATGTTTTACCGCCATTGGTGGATTTATAAACGCCATCTCCCACGCCCAAATCAGGTCGCTGAATGCCCTCACCGCTGGCTACATATAAAATATCGGGATTAGAACCCACTATAACGTCACCCACAGAACCCGTGGGTTGGTCATCGAAAATGGGATTCCAAGTGCGCCCGAAATCCGTAGTTTTCCACACACCACCGTTATTGACGCCGATGTAAAACACGTTGGGCTGCTTGGGTACACCCACTGCACCCACGGTTCTACCGCCTCGATGGGGACCTATCATGCGCCATTGCATGGCATCGTAGTATTTTTTATCAATGGTTTGGGTGAAAACGTTGGTAATCGCCGTGAAAAATAGGCAAATGAGGATAATTTGGTTTTTCATAGTTCTTTGTTATTTTAAAAAGTTGAATCGTTTTAATATGGCTCAAATAGCTTTTCAACGAAATTAGTTGAATTAAAAGAAATATGGAAAATTTTAGACGGAATACGTTTTTAAAGGCTAAAATTCATGAACTTGGTTTAACTTTATTTTTACTACTTTTATAGCTGTATGATTTATATTGAACATTTTCATTCAACACAAAGTACACAAAGAGACACAGCGTTTTTTTTACCCACAAATACAGGTTTTTATAAAAAAGCCCTTTGAGTTTCTTTGTGTACTTTGTGGTGAATAAAAATGTGCAATATATCAGCTGCATCATTAAACATTTATAACAAGCATCAAAAATCAATTTATTATGAAATTTTCCTTTTTAAAAGGGTTGATTATCCTTATCGGCTTCGTTTTTTTTACGGATATTGAAACGCAAGCACAGGCGAGTGTTGAACCATTTGTCATTGGCGATGCCTTACCGGATGCGCCCGAATTGGCAGCAAGAGGGACGTATAAAGTAGGTGTCCAAACGTTGGATTTGGTCAATAAAGGTCAAATTGACATATTAAAAGCCAAAGCAGGGGTCGAGCCGCTCTACGACAGACCTTTGAAAATAGAGGTTTGGTATCCAGCTACAATTGCGGAAGGCGTAAAGGAAATGATTACTTACGATGAGGTTTTGGGCATGTCCAATAATCCAAAAAGACCTTTGATTCCATTTACTTTTACGGGTCGAGCTGCGCGCAATGCACCCCCTCAGTATTCAGAAGGTGCTTTTCCATTGGTTATCGTTTCGCATGGTTATGTGGGTTCAAGGCTGCTTTTAACGTATTTAACGGAGAATTTAGCCTCAAAAGGCTATATTGTGGTTGCCATTGAC
>JANMYC010000181.1:0-4319 GCA_031381715.1 Saprospiraceae bacterium | reverse complement strand
GGATTGTGTTGTGCTTCCGACCTTTGAAACCCGAAATCCGAAATCCCTATAATTTTCCTTCCACGGGGTAAAACCTGCCTTGTCTTCAAATTGGTCAATGCGGTCAGTATTGTACAAAACAAACTCAGCGATATTCACACAATCGGATTTTTCACCCATTTGGTTGCCGCCCGCCATAGCTGCAAAAATATCAATAGGTGGCGGTAAGGTTTTATAAGCCATGCGCCAATATTTAGCCGTTGTTGGCGCGAAACTGACCGTGTTTAAAGGCACAATACTGCTCGATAATTGGGCAATTTCTCTAAAATTCACGCCATCATCACTCACTTTTAAGAAGCGATTGAGGGGAACGCCGTCAAAATCCTGCATAGCCGTCTGAACAGCACCCGCTATTGAGAAGGCTTTGAATGTTTGAGGTGTTTCAAATTCGTACTGCAGCCACATATCTTCACCCACTTTCGTTGGGGGTAAAAATACAGGGCTTGCCAAGCTGCCATCCGTCAAGTCTTGCACATTAAAACTGCCTCCGCTTGAACTAATTTTCGGTTTTAAATCCGTAAAAACAAGATCATTTTTAGGCAAACGATAGGCAATGACAAGCGCATCTTGATAGAAAATTGGTTGTTTTCCGATAAAACCGCCTAAAAAAGACTCTGTTTTGAGAGCCGCATTTTGAAACTTACTTATAATATCAGCAGGTTGTGGCAATCTACCATTAAAGGCTTGACCGCCTTTTACCCTCGTTTCTGTCCACACATATTTTTTCATACCGTCTTTGGGTTCTACCCAAGGCCCGCCCGTTACACTCCAACCTGGCGAACCTGCGATTGCCATTTCAAGCCCATTTTTATCCGCTAATTGGGTGGTGAATTTGAAAGCATCTTTCCATTCGGGGGTCATAAAAACTAATTTTTTAGGCACAACAACAGGCGTAAAAAGATTGGCATCGAAGTTTTGAAAACCGCCAATGCCCGTGCGTTTCATCCAGTCGAGGTCTTTTTGGATGCCTTCTTTGGTGATATTCCCATTCATCCAATGCCACCACACGCGGGGTTTTGCAGCGTTGGGTGGTGTTTTAAAATCTTTTAAAAGCGGATTTTGCGCTTTACCTATAAACGTGATAAGCAATAGGCTTAAAATGAGGTATTTTGTCTGATTTTTCATTTTTTAAAATTTCACTCTGATCACCGAAAACGAATACCCTTTTAGTTCTAATGAAACAATGTTATTTTTTGTTAAAATTTCCTTTTCAGAGGGTGCAACTACTGAGGGGGTATCCAATGTATTCTCAGCTTCTAAGTTATCATTTTGCAAAACGATGCAACGAGCCTTTGTTTCTATTTTTTTAATACTCTCTATATTCACCTCCGCTAATTGTGTATTTTTAGAAGTATTCACTAATTTAATAATCAATTCATTCGTTTTTTTATCAATAGTCGCCGAAGCATAAAGGCTGTCTTGACCAGTAGCAGGTGCATTTTTATAAGTTATTGGCACTACTTGGTTGCCTTTATTATTGGCGTAGAATTTCTGAACGTGATAATTTGGAGTAGGCATCGTTCTAAGATTATCGACCCAAATCAAATTCGGTTTCCATTGCCAACCATCAATATGCCCAAAGAGTGGTGCGTACGACGCCATACCAACCACATCGGCATTGCGCTCTAAGCCGGTCATAAAAGCGGCTTCAGCAATAGCCGTCCGCCAATTGTTTTTATTATCAACACTAACTGTTTTATCGCTCTGACCTGCATACTCGCCCGCAAATACTTTTGAATTACTTTTCCTATCATAACTATCGTAGCGATCGGCATTGCTCAAAAACCATTCAGGTCGATTATAATAATGTTCATCAATAAAATCCGCATTCATTTTTCGCAAATTGGGGTTTAAATAGTCGAACATCTCTCCACTTGCCGCAATGCCAGAGCTACACACCAACTTGATTTGGGGATATTGTTTTTTAATGCGTTCTTGAAATATTTTCAACCGTTCCAAGTATTGAGGGCCCCAGTTTTCATTGCCTACACCAAGCATTTTTAGGTTAAAAGGAGCAGGATGCCCCATTTCAGTGCGTATTTTACCCCATTTACTGAGGGGGTCGCCGTTGGCAAATTCTATTAAATCTAAAGCATCTTGAATATACGGATCGAGATCATCCATCGAGGCTAATTCAGCTGAATTGAATTGACACGCCATGCCGCAATTTAAAATAGGTAAAGGTTCAGCACCAATATCCTCTGACATTTGAAAATATTCAAAAAAGCCTAAGCCGAAAGTTTGAAAATAATCGGGTGCAGGGCGATGCGCAAATTCATAATTCCACCGATTGACTATGAGTTTTCTATCTTCAACAGCTCCCACCGTTTTTTTCCATTGATAACGCACCGACAAATCATGCCCTTCGACGATACAACCGCCAGGGAAGCGAATAAAACCGGGTTTTAAATCTGCTAAAATTTGTACCATATCTGCCCGCAAACCACCTTTTCGCCCCTTCCAAGTATCGCTTGGGAAGAGCGAAATCATATCCAAATCCAAAGTACCACTGCCTTCAAACCAGATATTAAGTTTAGCTTTTGGTTCGGTAACCGTCGCAGTAAAACTCATTTCGCCTTTGTGCCACCCAGCACCCGTTTGAGTAGGGGTAAAAATACCTAAACCAATAATATCGCCTTTCGTTGTTACTAATTCCACGTGCATTTTAGCATTTGCCTCCTTTTGACGATATAAAACTGAGAAATCATAGCGCAATCCCTTTTTAATACCCATTCCTCGAAAGCCTTCATTGGTTAAGCCCAAGCTCCCCTTTACATTATTATCAAGCAATACTTGCAAATAACGTGGATTAGTTGCCTCTTTTTCGGGTCGATTGATGACAGTAATTTCATTGCCAATATTGATTCCAAACATTGATTTGCCACCGTTGACTTTCCAACCCATCATCGGTTTGAAAAATTCAAAGGAACGATTTTTGACCAATTCGGCATACAAGCCACCGTCGGCACTCATGTTGATGTCTTCAAAAAAGATACCCCACATATTAGGTGAAACATCCGCCGTTGGTTTATCCGCCTTAACGGTAAAAAGCACTTTGTTTTGCGCAGAAACGCCCACGGAAAGCCATGAAAAAATAAGAATAGAGAGTTTGTTTTTCATCATAAATTTTTTGCTAAAAATAGTAAAAATACTGTGAGGGTAGGTGTTTTGAGTTTTTCATTTTAAATATAGCTATTCATATTGCTTATACTCTTTTGGTGTCAAACCCGTTTTTGATTTAAAAAACCGACTAAAATCGCTGTGGTTTTGTTGTGAAAGTTTATAGGCGATTTCGCTGATTTGCATATCCGTCTGTTTCAATAAAACTTTGGCTTCCAATAAAATCATCTCATTGAGTAAGTCTTGGGCAGATTGTCCCGTGGTTATTTTAACGCATTTATTCAAATGATTGGGTGAAACGGCGAGCATGTCGGCGTATTCAGTGACCTTTTGTTTTTCATAAATATGGCGTGAAAGGGCATCTTTGAAGTTTTGAGCAATCATCAAAGCCGTATTTTTTTTGACGGATACTGAGGGGGTATAGAAGCGTTTGAGTTCTGTGAAAAGAGCCAACAAATAAACCGTCACAATATCCAGATTGGCAGCGCTTTCTTTTTTATACTCGCTTTCGAGCCTCCGAAAGATAGGCATCAATATGGCCGTTGTCGCCCCATCAATTTCTACAATCGGGTTGCCAATAAATTGTAGAAAAGGGAAATCGCGAAGGATATTGTGCTGCGGCAAATGATTGGTAAAAACATCTAAATTGAAATGACAGAAATACCCCTCAGTATCTTCCCTCATATAATCATGATTTGTGATTTGATAAGCGGGTAAAAAGAAAAAGGTATTTTCCCTAACTTCATAAGGATTTAAAGCCTTACTCCGTAGGGTCATACCTTTAGTTATAAACAAAAAATCATATACTTGCTTGCGATGCGGGGGTAATGGAAAATGTATTTTATCAATATAATCCTCAATCTTATTGATGTGAAAAAGGTGATGCGAGGCAGAAGAAAATAGTTGTTGATATGCCTTACCGAAGTGGTGATCACTCATTTCATTCAACTCCCAAATAGGTATGGATGTAAGTTTTGGCATGAGTCTTAATATTTTAGAAGCTGTTTGAGATATTATTTTTAGATATAAATAATGTCTCAAACAGCTCTTTAATCTTGGAAAATAGCAACCGCTCGTGTCCAACCCGCGCTTGCTTCTTTAATTTTTGCCGGAAAACACGCTACTTTAAAGCCAAATGGTGGTAATTGGTCAAGGTTCGC
>JANMYC010000140.1:0-10162 GCA_031381715.1 Saprospiraceae bacterium | reverse complement strand
ATAACCTAATATAATTGTATGTTACCTGTCTTCAGATAACATAAGGCAAATAGAGTACCAATAGAGGTTAAAGAAAAGTTAAATATGTTAGATGCTGTAAAACTTAAAGGGCTATCCTGTTAATAGGGTAGCCTTTTTAAGTTTTATTGAATTTTATTTCTTTAAAATATTATGATAGAGTCAATCCAGCACTATTAAAATTTCATTAATTTATCCAATTCTTTTTCTCCTGCTCGATATGGTGTAACTCTATTTTAATCCCATATTTTTCTTTTAAATGTTTGGCTGTAGCGTCAGCAGCATACACTGAACGGTGTTGCCCGCCTGTACATCCAAAATTTATCATCAAGCTATCGAAGCCTCTTTCAAGGTATGTCTCCACTGCTTTATCAACGATAGGGTACACATTTTGGAGGAAAGACTCCATGACACTCTGATTTTTAAGGTAATCCATCACGGGTTTATCTCTTCCAGTCAGTTTTTTATATTCCACATGACGCCCCGGATTATCTATAAAACGGCAATCAAAAGCGAAGCCGCCACCATTCCCCGATGGGTCTGGTGGGTAACTTGTTTTACGATATGAGAAAGAATTCACTTTTACCACCAAAGGACTATCCTTATATTTTTTCTTATCAAATCCTTCAAATGCATCACTCTTACAGATTAACTCTAAGCATTTAAATAATTCAGGCAACTCTACGGGCAATTTTATAAAACCTAATATTTGCTCAATTTGGTCAATCGCATAAGGAATACTGCTGATAAAATGCTCTTTTCGCTCATACAATCCTCTGAAACCATAAGCACCTAAGGCTTGCAAACAGCGAATGAGCACATATCCATAATATTCTTCAGAAAATTTATCTCGATTAAGGGGTATCATGGAAGATACTTTATCCACATAATATTCAAAAAGTTGCTTTTTTACTGAGGGGGGTAGGCCGCCCTTGGCTTGATAGAGCAACGAAGCCACATCGTATTGCAAAGCCCCTTTTCTACCGCCTTGATAATCAATGAAATATGGTTCACCTTCGTGTACCATAATGTTGCGCGATTGAAAATCCCGAAATAAAAAATGACTGCAATCCGCTAAAAGAAGGTAATCCGTGAAACGTTGAAAATCATCTTCTAAGGCTTGCTCGTCAAAAGGGATTTTAGCTAATTTTAAAAAATAATGCTTGAAATAGTTTAAATCCCACATCATACTCTGCTTATCAAATGCCGCACGAGGATAACAAACGCCATAATCCAAGCCTTCACCACCTTTAATTTGTAGTTCAGCTAAATGAAATAGGGACTTTTGGTACATTTGTACTAATTCATCATTCCACTCATCACCTACAGGCGGGAGCATGCTAAATAATTGTGTGTCACCGAAATCCTGTTGAAGATAAACGCCATTAAGTAAGTTTTCACCGTATATTTCAGGTACACGCAAGCCTTTTTTCCAAAAATGTTGTGTAAAACGAATGAAAGCCTTATTTTCTTTAAAATCGGCATTATAAGTCCCTATCGCTTGTTTTGTTTCACCAAAAACACGGAAATAGCGGCGGTCGCTGCCCGCTTGTGCCAATTGATCCATTTTTACTGCCGACTCTCCTGCCCAATCTTCAAAAAGCTTAGGTAATAGTAATTGATAATTTTTCATTTTAACTTATATACAAGTAACCGTTTCAAGCCTTATGCTCTTTTAAAATAGAGACTTAAAACACAAAATATGATAAGGTGCAAAGGTAGTTTTTTTGTATAAAGTTTTAGCTAATTCAATACGTATCGCTTACCAGGCAATGACCTTATCATACCTTTAAACTCTAACTCAAGTAACAAACCTGCAATAGCCGAATGGCTCAGTTTAGATTGATAACTTAGGACATCTATCAACGCTCCGTTTTCTGATTTTTTTAAAATATCAACGATAACTTGCTCATTATCAGATAGTTGCGCAAATAATTGCGTTTGGATATTTTTATTTTTGTCGAGTTCATCCCATCGCATAAAATAAGCAAGGTCATCAGCAGATTCAATCAATGCAGCTTTATTTTGCTTGATTAAATCATTACAGCCTTGCGAAGTTTTATCACCCGCTCGCCCCGGCACTGCAAAAACTTCTTTATCATAGCCTAAAGCCATATAAGCAGTAATCATTGAACCGCCTTGTGAAGCCGTTTCAACCACTATAAGGGCATCAGCCATCCCCGCAATAATCCGATTGCGCATGGGAAAATGCTCTCGGTCAGGCTCTTGGTCGCTGGGATATTCGGTGAGTAAACCACCGTTTTGACACATCCGCTGGGCTGCTTCGCGGTGTTGAGCAGGATACATCCGTTGCAATCCATTGCCCATAACACCTACAGTAGGTATGTCCAAATCAAGACATTTCCGATGTGTTGTAATATCCACCCCAAAAGCTAAACCACTGACTATCAAAGCATTATACTTCAATAACCCCTCAGTCATTTCTTCAGTCAAGCGGGTTCCGTAAGGCGTGGGTTTGCGCGTACCTACTATGCTCACTACTCTACCATAATTGAGATCAACCGTACCTTTGTAATATAAAATAGTGGGACAGTCATATATTTGCTTTAAGCGTTGGGGATAAGCAGCATCCGTATAAAATAAAGTTTGGATATTATTTTTTTCAATAAAAGCCAATTCTGATTCTGCCCATTTCAAAATACTGGGATTTTGAATATTATTGGCAATAGCTTCGCCTACATTGGGAACGCACATAAGCTCTCTTTTTGAAGCCTTAAAAACAGCTTCAGCACTGCCGCAGTGACTGATTAGACTTTTTGAAATAATGGCTCCCACCTTTGATATTTTAGTAATGGCCACTCGATATAAAAGTTCACTCATAAGTAGTATGTTGTAAAAATTCGTTTTCTAAAAAAAATTGCCCTTTATACTGAGGGGTGGGTAAAAATCTAAAAGAAAAATATGGGTTTTAGTGATTTTAAATTCGTTTACATATTTTTTATATTTTAATAAAATCAAATCAAATTTATATTTCATTAAAAATCATTTTATTAAAAATAGATAAAACATCATATTTTAAAATAATAGAGGAAATACGACTATAAAAACACAATATAATGAAAAAATGCTTTTACTTTTGTCTAATAAAATAATTTTAAAAGTTTCAGAATACCCGTTTTGAAATATTTTATGAGACACTGTAAATCCAACAATAATGAAAAATCTTTTCCCGAACATCGAAACAGCAATTATTTTCGTGTTCATTATTTGTGTAATGCTTTGGGGTGTATCCCGATGCAATAAGAAAAAAGATGCTTTGGCGACCCAGACGGCTATAGAAGGCGCTGCAACTACTCAAATAGATACAAGCCTTTCGCCTGCGGCTCGACGTTCTCCGTCAGCTTCTCCAACTGCAACACCAGCGCCGCCTCCATTACCAACCCCTAATCAAGGTGTAGTGGAAACCCCACCAAGCCCGCCCACAACTGTACAAAACCCTACTCTTGTAACGCCGGCACCAGTACCATCCCCTACTGCGACTACGCCAGTAGGCTCCAAAACTGCAGTGAGCACAGCACCTACTACGACAGCTCCTGCACCAGCAAGTGGAACATCATTGTATGTACTGATTAATGGTTTGAACGTAAGGGCAAAACCAGATTTAAAGGCAAAATCATTGGGGAAATTAAAAATTAATGACCAAGTTTATTTTATGAACGAAGTAACCCCTGAAGCTCAAACTGTTCGCCTTATTGATAAAACGGAGGTAACAAAACCTTGGTTTAAAATAAAAACCAAAAAAGGGACTGTGGGTTGGGTGCATGGTTCGGGCGTAGATTTCTACAAACGAAAGCCACAAGGAGTCCTTTAATTATCTTTAATAAAAAACGCCTTTGAGCTCATAATTGAACTCAAAGGCGTTTCGATTTTTTAAAAAATCCAATTAGATTTTTATAATTTTTTTAGATACAACATTTTGATTTTCAATAATTTGTACCATATAAGCGCCTTTTACCAAATGATTAATATTCAATTGCTTCAAGTTTTCACCAGCTTGTACTTGCCATTTTTCACTCATGACTGTTCTACCACTAATATCAGTCATTTGAATTTGGATATTTTTAGCAGATTTACTCAAAAGTGATAAATTAATCATTTCAGCGCTTGGATTGGGTGCCACAGACATTTCTACCTGCACCGCTAATTCATTAACACTTGAGGTAAGGTCTGCCAAATCTACTTTTACCGAAGATGTTCCATTATCACCAGAAGAAGAGCTGTTGCCATTTACAGCATTGCCAACCGCAAAAAATGTGACTGTTCCCACACTCGGTGACGGCGCTTTCCATTTTACATCAAACGTCTTTGTAGTCCTCCTTGAAGAATGTTCCGCATAAACTCGACCGGACAGCGTGGTCAATTTGATACCCGTAGCTTGTGTGGCTACAAACCCTTTCACATTGGCATTATTGCTTTTGCGAATATCAATCATCTGAAATCCATAACCACTTGGTGCTCCATTGCCTGCGTTAACTGTGAAGCGAATAGTGTAGGTCTTGCCAGCTTCGTACTTAGTTATGGCGTTGGCTCCTGCTTCATCAAAAACAGCAATTGTAGCTGACGGGTTAAATGTCCCGCCGTTATGACAAAACTGACAGGTTTTAGCATCACCGCTTGCCAAAAATTGGTCGCCCGGCGCGCCAGTGATTCCCTCTCCATTGCTTTCACCGTATCCCCCTGAATTACTCATGAAAAACGTTGCAGAGCTCAGTAAAACTAAAGCATAAATGATTTTTTTCATTAAAACGAGATTTTAGAAATTTATTAGATCTGAATGTTAATTTTTCCCCTTAAAAGGTTTTTAATTAGGAATTTCATAGTCATACTCTGGAAAACGTCCTTTTATACCTTTAAAATAAGCTAATAATTGAGGTAAATCCTTTTCGTAATCGCCGGTTGGATAAAAAGGTTGACTAAAGCCCAATTCCATTTTACCCCAATCAAATTTACAGCACACAATTGGGACACCCGCTTTCATGGCAATATAATAAAACCCTGTTTTGAGTTGGGTTACTTTTTTACGCGTTCCTTCGGGTGCAATCGTTATTTTAAAACTTTTTTTATCCTTATAAAGCGCTGCAACTGCATCCACAAAATTGGTATTTTTACTTCTATCCACCGCTACTCCACCGATTGCCCTCATTAAAATACCTAAAGGAAACCAAAACAGGCTGCTTTTAGCCGCAAAATGAGTATCCAGATTCCATGCTGGGCGAATAAGAATTCCAATTGGAAAATCCCAATTGGTTGTATGGTGCAAGACCATAATTACCGATTTTTTTACCTCTTGCGGATATGGCTCAACCATTTTCCATCCCCATAAAGTATGGAGAATGAATCTTGCAATTGCTTTTTTTATCATTCTACGAACGTTTTTACTGAGGGGGTTGCTTTAAGAATGAACCTTTATACATTACTCCCTTTTATTTATCATACTTTTCTAAAAGTCGAACGGATATTCTAAGAAAATCCATTTCGGTAATGATGCCGATTAACTCATTATCATCATTAACTACGGGCAGACAGCCAATATGATATTTGCGCATCATATTGAGGGCTTCTAAGAGCGGAACATTGGGCTTAACAGTATGCGGATTTTCAATCATAACATCCTGCACCGTCATTTGTTTCTTTTTACTGAGCTTATTATTTTGTGCATAATGGCGCAATAATAGTCGAGATGTGATTAATCCTACGAGTTTACCTTGTGCATTTTCAACGGGCATATACCGTATTTTACGCCAATCCATCATTTGAGCAACAAATTCGATAATGTCTTCACGTTGCACTGTAAAAAGATCCGTTTGCATAAATTCCTCGACGTGAAGCCTCGACGGGTGATACGTTTCTAAAACATCAGGAGCGGGTAAATCCCACGTGTGAACGGGTTTCTGTTGCCACTGGTTTTTAACAATAGCAGAAGTCATGGTCGTCAAAGCCTCATCAATTGTTACCTCTTTAGCCAATTTAGTGAATGCTCTTAACTGCCAACGCGCGCCTGTCATGTGCAACTGCGCCCGTTGTTCGATGATATCCATGTACTTTTTGATATCCTGCTCATCAATATTTTGAGATTTCAGACCATCTTTGGCAATCGGAAGCAAATATTCTAATATTAAATCCTGAGGGCTGACTTTCTGGTCATTGAACCATGTGTATTTGGTGTCAAACCCAAATTTAGCGGCTTTATCAAAATTATCTCTAATGTCTTCAAATCCAATCAATTGGCGAACATCATCGTACTTATTCGCAAAACCCACCATTAAGCCCAACCAAAAAGCAGCGTTGGCGGTAGAGTCAACTACTGAGGGACCTGCCGGTAGTACTCGATTTTCAATCCGTAAATGTGGCTTGCCGTTATCACTTATACCGTAACATGGGCGGTTCCAACGGTAAACTGTGGAATTATGAATCTGTAATGCCCGCAATTTAGGAACTTTTCCTTTCGCAATGGTCTCGAGTGAATCTTCCTCAATATCATCGCCCAATAAAACGCGGAAACGGGCTATATCTTCTTTATAAATTTCAAGAATACTCTCGTGCAACCAATCTTTTCCAAAACTCACCCTTGGGCTGCGCTCACGCAAATGCTCGTGCGATGTACGAGTATCCAAAGATTGTTGAAAAAGGGCAATTCGGGTTTCATGCCACAAACGTCGACCAAATACCATCGGAGAGTTGGCCGCAATAGAAACCATCGGCGCCGCAAGCAGTTGAGCAATATTGTACATTTTAACAAAATCCTTCGGCGCTACTTGCAAATGCACTTGAAAACTGGTGTTACATGCCTCCAAAAGTGGCGAATCATGGCGTATATGCAACTCATCAATACCATCAAGACGCAACTCAAAATAATCGTCACCGCGTAAACTGTGCTCTTTGATGCTCTCCATGAGGGCAAAATAGCGGGGTTTAGGCGTCAAATTTTGCATATCCAAATCAAACTTTCTTAAGGTCGGTAAAATACCCGTTAAAACCACTTCAGCATTCATGGGCTTAATGACTTCCCTAATTTTATTCAATCCATCTAGATTTTCACGCTCCATTTCACTCAAACAATTGCCCACAAACTCTAAAGGTGTCATGTTCGTTTCCAAATTGAATTGCGCTAATTCAGTGCCGACCCACTCCCAGTCTTTCATTTTTTCGAGAGCCTGCATATTGATACAAGCAGGTTTAAAGGTATCCTTATCCACCAAACACATTTCTTGCTCAGCCCCAATGCGCGTAATATCATCCTCAAACCAATTATTATTGAGCATGTATTCAAAAGCTTCCACGTCACGTAATAATTGACGGACGAAATTCTGCATTTGCTTTTGGTCTTTTACTATTTTAACCTTGTGTTCTCCCATTTGATTAAATTTTTTATTGTGGGCTTAAATTATAACTTTGCTTTTTCACGAAATTTTATCATTGGCGAATATTCGTATAAATTTCAATAAACACAAAATTTGTAACATTAAATTTTGACAAAATTTATAAATATGAAATTATTTTAGATAAACACGGCTTTTTAGTATTAAAAAGATGTTTTTATTAAAATCTTTAATTCCAGATACTTAGCAGTTTACTTATCCCAAATTGAGTAAACCGACAAAAAATAGTTGAGCTAAAATAATCGACATTTTCTTTTTAAAGTCGGCTCTCAAAATTAAATCACAAATAAGCCATTTTTATAAATCAATTCACCATCCGCCAGTATTTCGCCCCCTTGCGTCATATCCGTAATCATATCCCAATGCACAGAAGATTCGTTTTTACCGCCAGTTTGTAAGTACGATTGACCTATTGCCATGTGGATAGTGCCACCAATTTTTTCATCGAATAAAATGTTCTTAGTCATACGATTAATTCCGTAATTCGTTCCTATGGCGGCTTCTCCGAATCGACGAGTACCTTCTATTTCAAATATTTTATCCAAAAAATCCTGTCCGCGTTTAGCTTCCCACTTTTCAATAAAACCATCTTTTACCCAGAGTGTAACGCCCTCCACTTCATGCCCACCATAAAGGCACGGATACGTAAAATGCACAACGCCGTTCACTGAATCCTCAACGGGCGATGTATAGACTTCACCACTCGGCATATTGGTTTGTCCATCCGAATTCATCCAGATACGCCCCTCAGTACCGAAGGTAATATCCATATTTTCAGCGACATAACGCACTGATTTACAATTATTTAAATGATCAACGATGTGTTGCTGTGATTTACGAACTTCCAACCAAGCCGCTATCGGGTCGGGCTCATATAGCTTGCAGGCATTGAACACGAATTGCTCATATTCACTCAAACTCATACTTGCCTCTTGCGCCGAAGCATCCGTAGGGAATTGGCATAGATTACGCTTCAAACCGCCTTTTTGCCCCCGTTTGGCGGTTCTTTCAAAATAGGTATTTGAAATATCTTTTAAAGCTTCACCTCTAATTTTTGATTTACCCCCCTCAGTATTAGCGTCTTCACGGAGGTTATAAGGCGCTCGAATGTGCAAATATGCATCAAAAGTTTCCATCGCCATTTTATAAAATGGTGAAATAGATTTTAATTGCGCTTCACTGGCTTCGGCGTAAAAAATACGGTTGCGCTCACGGAATATAAAATCAGTCTCTACTACGCTCGCACCTGCTTTCAAGGCTTCACGATATACCTCTCGCACCAACGGCTCAGCAAGGGTAGAAGTCTGGATAAAAAGTTTCTCACCTTCTTTTATTTCAAGACAATAATTAACCAATAAATGGGCGTATTTTGATAAAATGGTAGTCATATTATATTTTTTTCAGTTAAAATTTGTATTAATTTTTGAGCAGTTTTTATAGCGTTCGGTATCATATCCATTTTACTTAGGTTTTCAAGTAATATTTCTCCATGCCAGATAGGGTCAACAGTCTCAGTTGAGTGGATTGTTATGGTGTATGAAGCTCCATGTAGTTCTTGTGTGCTGCTATTTAATGTAAAAAATACCTTCCTATGCTCATGTTTTACATCAATATTAATGATTATTTGAGGTTTAATAACCTTAATCGAATCTGTTATATTGATATTATCAATAGCCGACCTTTCGGCTATTTGAAGAAGCTTTTTACTATATTTTCGCGCATTTATCGTAATGTCGGGTTCATCTTTAAAAATAATAAAAGGGTGCCTGAGAACTGACTTAGATTTTACTTGCGTTTTGTATCTAATATTCATTACCGAAGTTTCATGCTTGTTTTTTTGCAGTAAAAGTCGAAGGTGATTTTTAAAATGAATTAAATACTCTTGCGATAACTCTGTGTCATTGGTAATAATTAATATTTTTTTATCGCGCAAAGGTGTTGAAGGGAGTTGTTCTGTATTAAAAACTTTGATTCTTGTGCAGGATGTCAATAACATCAGAATGTTTAAAAATATTATAATGCGGTATTTCATGTTGTATTTTTTAAAATATTAAGTATAACCAATAAAAAACGCAATAGAGAAACCGTTGTTCCCTATTGCGTTGTAAAATTAAATTTTATATTGAAATTTTATTTCATAAAATCCAAACTGCGTTTTACAAAAGCCGTCAAATCAGCTCCTTTCAACATGCCTTGTGATACTTGTGCCAAATCAAAGAGATAGTGCGCAAAATCTTCTTTACCTGCTTCAGTATTGATTTTCAATAACTTATCCGAAATCAATGGGTGATTGGTATTGACTACCAAATTGATTGACTCAGGCATTGCCCCAAAATCCATTTGTTGGAATTGACGCATTTCACTCATACGGCGCATGAATTCGTTGCGGGTAATTTGCACAGGTTGGTCATCAGCTGCAAGCGGTTTCAACTCCACTTTTACTGAGGGGTTGCTTTGCGCTGCTTTTTCAAACGTGGCTTGTACCGTTTTTTGTTCATCCTCAGTCAGTACCGATTCCCGTTTTTCATCTTTTTGCACAAGGTTATCCACAGTATCTGAGTCCACGCGTACAAAAGTCAAATCACCACCTTTATATTCAATATGCTGCATGAAATGGTTATCAATCATGGTATCCATTTCCAAAACCACGTAACAGCGAGCTTTATCCGCTTCAATTTGAGAGTGGTTCGAATGTACATTATTGCTTTAAATAAATAACAAACCATTGAGCTTATCCGTTTGGT
>JANMYC010000065.1:0-5360 GCA_031381715.1 Saprospiraceae bacterium | reverse complement strand
CTTTCACACTGCCTTTTGTCGCCCACACTGTATCTTTTTCGCACAATTCAGTCGCCCTAAACCCGCTTTTTTTGCAAACCTCTACCTTTAACATATCATCATAAGGTTGCTCAAACCAATCCCCGCGTGTCGGTAAGGCATTAAATATATCAAATAATACGGGCGCAGCCGCTTCCACACCTATCAATCCTGGGCGTCCTTCACCATCAGCATTTCCGACCCACACACCCACTGCATACTGAGGGGTCACGCCGCAAGCCCACGCATCCCGAAAGCCGAAACTCGTTCCCGTTTTCCAAGCAATGGTTTTGGCATTTTGAAAAAGTTCCCAATTGCCTTCCTCATCGGGGCGTTCCACTTCTTTCATGGCATCGAGTGCCAACCAACTCGCCGAAGCCGATAATACTGAGGGGGTATTCTGTAAATTGGGATTATTGCGCAACGCATTTTTATTTTCACTAAAAACATAAGTTGGGCTCCGCCAATCATTTTTATCGTATTTATTTTGAAAAGTGTACCAATGCTTAGCTGTTCGAGCCATCGAAGCGTAAGCATTCGTTATTTCCCATAAAGAGCTTTCACCTCCACCCAATATCATCGTCAAACCATAATGGTCGGGCGACTTATTAAAAGTAGTAATGCCCAATTGCTTCAAATTATGGTGAAATTTTTCAATACCATATTGATTTAAAAGCCGCACGAAAGGAATATTTAGTGAGCGCGCCAAAGCCCGCCGAGCAGGGATAACACCATCGTAAGTCTCCGCAAAATTTTCAGGATGATAACCGCCTATTTCGGTCGGAATATCTAAAAGCATTGAATTAGGCATTATTTCCCCTTCTTGTTGCGCATAAGCGTATAAAAAAGGCTTTAAAACACTCCCAGTAGAACGCAACGAATTGATAATATCTACATCTTCGCCATTCTCCTTACCCGCCCCCAAAACATTGCCGCAATAAGCCACTACCCTACCCGTTTCTACATCCATCACAATAGCCGCCATATTGTGTACTCCGTTGGAAACCAATGTATTATGGTGAATTTTAAGGATATTATTCACTTGGTTTTGTACATAAGAATCTACCGTAGTGCGTACCCGTGAGCGATTACCCGTTTTAAAAATCTGCTCTTTAAAAGCTCTATCCAAAAGGTGAGGCGCTAACTGCGGCAATGCCAAAGGCTGCTCGGGAAGCGGTTCTTCTTGAGCTAATTCGCCCGTCGTTTTGTCCACGTATCCCCTCAGTATTAAGCGATTTATGAGGCGATTTCTTTTATTTAAAAGGGCTTGACGATTGCGCCCGGGGTGAATCAAGGCGGGAGAATTGGGCAATACCGCCAAAGTCGCCGCCTCAGCCCAGCCCAACTGCTTGGGGCTTTTTCCAAAATACCGCCACGAAGCAGCTTCTAAGCCGACAACATTACCCCCAAAAGGTGCATTGGAGGCATAAAAAGCCAATATTTCACGCTTTGAATAAGTCGTTTCTAAGCGCGTTGCCATTATGGCTTCAATGATTTTTGTTAAAACATTGCGTGGAGCATTCTTTCGGGAAAGGCGAATTGTCTGCATCGTGATAGTAGATCCACCACTCACAACTCCTTGATTCTTAAGGTTTTGTACCACAGCGCGACCCAATGCCAAAGGATTCACGCCAGCATGCCAATAAAAACTTCTATCCTCAAACTCCACCAAGCATTTCACATATTTATCCGGCAAACTATCGCTGTAAGGGAATCGCCACTGACCATCCTGAGCAATCCTTGCACCCAATAAATTGCTTTCTCTATCCTCCAAAACCATGCTTGTTGGGTCATTGAAAAGCGGATTAGGTAGGCAAAACCAAAACATCAAAGCCAATATACCCAAGCCAATAAATGTCTTGATTTTATGCTTTTTAAAAAGAAAATCCTTTGCTTGACGAATTTTAAATAAAATTTTAGATATGAAAGACATTTGATTTTAGGCTAAAATGGTTACTATCGGTTTAATTAAATTTCACGTTTGGGAAACTTTAAAAGTTCCCCGAACGTTTTCCCGAGCCCTACTATTTCAAAACCTCATCCAATCGTTTTTTAATCAATAGAGCCCATATATCATAGCCACTTTGATTTTGATGCAATTTATCTTGGATGAAAAGTTCCTCGCGTGGTTTTCCTTCAGCATTTAGATACGGAGCCGTTGTTTCAATAAAATACGTATTCTTACCTTTTTCACACATTTTTTTCAACAAAGCGTTGAATTTCTGAGCTTCGCCCCATACTTTCCAACGGCTGGGTGTGGGCGTTACTTGAATAATAAAAATAGGCTTTTTAGGTTCAAAAGACCTCACTTTATGAATTATTTCTTTTACAATGGCAGTTGCCTCTTCGGGTGTACGGTCTTTCTCCCCACCAGTAATATCATTGGCGGCAAAGAGAGCCAAAGCCCGAAAGTTATGCGGTTTAACCAATCTTTCGATATAAAAAACAATATCTGCGTAACTTGAACCACCATATCCACGCTGAATAACGGGGTATGGTTGCATATCCTTGGCGATGTTTTTCCACAAACGAATACTGGAACTGCCCACAAATAAAATGGCATTTTCGGGGTCTTTCTCTGTTTTGTCTTTTGCCTCTAAGCCTTGAATCTCTTTTTCCCACTTTACTGAATCAGTTTGATATTTCGAAATATCAATTTTAGGCGTATTACAGCCACTCAAAATCATAAAAAAGAGGGTGCATATAAAGGTATTTTGCATCATTCTGACCCTCGATACTGAGGGGGTAGAGAATCTAAGGTTGGATTGAATCATTCTTAATTGTTTTAGTTTTTTAATTTCTCTAAAGTTAAAACTTGTTTAAATAAAAAAGGCTATTGATGAGGTATTTTTATTTTATTAAAAAAAAGAAACTCTGATTAAACCTTAAAAATTCAGATATAAACAATTGATTATCAATTTATTATAAAACCACAATTCATGTTTTAACGGATTATAAAAGATAATTTTAAGCTTTTTAAGCAGTTTAAAAAAGTTAAGGTTTTATTAAACTCCTAAAATGGATTAAACTTCAATGATGCTGCATCGTCAAAATAAGCGTTCGACAAAAACATTTTTATTAGAGAACAATCATTATCAATTTAATTTTTTAACAAGTAAAATAATGCAGAATATGAAAAAGATTTTTTTGATGTTATCCGTAATGCTCGCACTCGTAGCTACTTCTTTTGCTCAGACTACTCAAACTGAGGCGCCCGTGGAACAAAAGCAAAACGGTAAAGAAAAAATGAAGCACCAAGGAAAACGCGATGGTGCAAAGGCTACCAAATCTTTGGGCTTGAACGATGAGCAGAAAGCAAAAATGAAGACTTCGCAAAATGATTTGAAGGGTAAAATGAGTGCCATAAAATCCG
This sequence comes from Saprospiraceae bacterium, assembly GCA_031381715.1. Taxonomy (GTDB): domain Bacteria; phylum Bacteroidota; class Bacteroidia; order Chitinophagales; family Saprospiraceae; genus JAAFJT01. Next base: position 1,969 of record JANMYC010000065.1, on the reverse strand, counting down.
ACCAATCACTCACAAAAGAGCAAAAAAAAGCTAAAATGAAGGAAATTGCGCAAGCTCATGATGCTGAATTGAAAAATACTTTGACACCTGAGCAATATACTCAGATGACTGAAATGAGAAAAAATCGCGTGGCTCAAGGTGGTCATAAAGGAGGAAAACATGGAAAGAGAGGTGCTAAAACCGATGAAACACCGGCACCAGTTAAGAATTAAGTTTTTGAATTGAGTTTCAAAAAATAGTAGTTAGTAGTTCAAATAATGAAGTTTAAGGTGATTAATAATTTTGTTGGAGCCTGTAAAGTTCTCTGGGATTTTACAGGTTTTTTTGTGTTTAAGGATAAAGAATATGGCTCAATTGAAGCAACGGTTAAAAACATTTCTCTTGTTCTTCAACAAGAGAACTATCAGGTTGAACCTAATTTTACCCATGAATTGACGACTACATATAGGGAAAAATACCTTTCCGGCAAGAGATGCAAGGCACTGCCCGCTTAATTACGGAAGACTGCACAGTGGCAAGTCGCATGTTTGATAGAATTACCAATATATTTAAAAACAGGTAAAATTATTCATTCAACTGATATATTGCCCCATAATTTCTACCCAAACCGTCATAGTCCAAACCATAACCGATGATAAATTTAGTCGGAATATGGAATCCACAGTAGTCAATACTGAGGGGGTGCTGTAATGCATCTGGTTTAAAAAAACAAGCTGCTAATTTTACGGATGCAGGCTCATCTTTGTACAATTCTTTAAGAAAGTTAGTCAGCGTATTCCCTGTATCTACAATATCCTCAACAATAACGATGTGCCTACCTTTCAATGAAGTATCCAAACCCAATACGGTTTGAACATTGCCCGTTGTGCTCGTGCCTTTGTAAGATGCTAATTTGACGAAAGATAATTCGCAATCAATGGTAAGTGCCCTTGCTAAATCAGCTGCAAAAATGAAAGCGCCATTTAAAATAGCCAATAAGAGTGGCTTTTTACCCTCATAATCTACCGAAATAATGCGCCCCAATTCTTTCACACGGTCTTGAATCTGCTGTTCTGAAATCATCAAACGAAACACTTTATCGTGCGCTACAACTAATTGATTATCCATTTTTTATGTAATTTTCAAATCTTATTTGTGGAAATATTTGGCTCAAAAGTACAAAATGAAACGAAACTCATATTTTAAATATAAAGGAGATTCTTATTGTTTAGATTTTTACAATAAAATGCTCAAAAACATTGAGTTCGTGTTTTAAAAATAAGCGAACCCCTCAGTATGAATAGGGTCAATACTGAGGGGTCGTTTTAAAAAATATTATACTACTTATAATCCATATTTATCAATTAAAAATATGATCGAAGTCATAGCCGCTGAACCCAATTCCAGTTCTCTGCGATTCACCGCTTCGATTTTATCATATTCTGTATGATGAAAATCAAAATACCGTTGTGAATCGGGACGCAAACCTGCCATCATCAACTTTTGAGGTTTCAAGGGTCCAATATCAGCTCCCGAGCCACCTTTCGATAATTCTAAACCGTAAGGTTCTAAAAGGGGTTGCCAACCAATTATTTTCCTGTATTTTTCAGTAAAAATCGACGTATCGGCATCAAATGTAATCCCACGTGGCGTAAAGCCTCCGGCATCGGATTCAATGGCGAATATGTGCTTTTCAGTGGTATTGGCTCTTGCTTCTTCAGCATATTTTGTACCGCCTCTGAGTCCATTTTCTTCATTCATAAAAAGGACACAACGGATGGTTCTTTTAGGTTTATAACCAATCCGTTTCATCAAATTCAAGACGTCCATGGATTGCATACAGCCTGCGCCATCATCGTGTGCACCTTGAGCTACATCCCATGAATCCAAGTGACCACCGACTACAATTACTTCATTGGGGAACTCCGAACCCCGAATTTCACCAATCACGTTATGGCTTGGTGCATCAGATAGCATCTGGCACATTGAT
>JANMYC010000041.1:0-2492 GCA_031381715.1 Saprospiraceae bacterium | reverse complement strand
CGTTTGGCTGACCATCTCAATTAACTGTCCTTGACCTGCGAAACGAATATTTAAAGGCACAACAACGCCTTTTGGCACATCTACCCCACCTTGATTTGTTACCTCAATTGACACCGTTACACGCTCACGAGGTGCTGGATTAGCTGGTTCAATTTTGATATTTGAAATAATCAAGTCAGGTTTATTAGGCGATACAACTGCTTGTTTTTTATCGTCCTTTTTAGGCATCATTGCTCCGTGATCGTGTCCAGCGTGGCTATCCATCGTTTTAGTAGCCGAAGCCGCTTTTGCAATTTGGGTATCCAATACTTTTTTAAATAAGTCTTCATTTTTCGATAAAATACACGCGTAAGCATCGGGCAACCAACGGTCATCTAAATCTTTTGACGTTTCAATTTTTTGTAAAATCGTCGTTTCCGCTTGTTCATTTAACGGCATTTCACTCAAAGCCAAAAGCGCATTTAACACCACAATCGGCTCTTTATCCTCTAAAAGGTTGTTTTTTAACATAAAATCTACCGCATCCCTATTTCGAGGTAAAAGTTGGATAGCCGTTTTTCGAACACCTGCACAAGGGTGTTTTGTGGCTTCAAAAACAGCTTTTATGGCATCACCTTCTATCGCATTCAAGCCTTTTAAAATCCAAAGAGCATGAATAGCGGGTGCATTTAAACCAATTTCATCAACCGATTTATCGCCTATCAAAGCCAATAATTGAGGTACAATATCTTTTTGACCGCGTTCCACCAAAAGCCTTTGGGCATGACTGCGCCAAAACATATTCGTATTTTTTAAAGCAGCTAATAAGTCATTCGGCTTGTCTTTTGATAAATTCAAGGCTTGATAATTAGGGGCATCTTTATAACTCACCCGATAAATACGCCCATGCGTATAATCCCGCAAATCGGTTTCATAAGCATTTCCCGCACCCATTTTAAAACTTTCGGGACGTGGATTGTGCTGAATAATGAAACTGTACCAATCAGCAACCCACACCGCACCATCGGGTCCCACCTCTGCAAACACAGGTGAAAACCATTCGTCCGCCCCCGCCATGAGGTTGAACCCCTCAGTATCGTTGTAATTTGTGCCGTTTTTAGTCAGTATATTTTGATGTAAAACGTGTCCCGTAGGTTCGGCAACGAAAGCGATTTTATTCCAATATTTTTTAGGAAAAGCCCTTGCCGTATAGACATTATGCCCTGCGGCGGCTGTAAAACCACCAAAAACGTCCACTTGTCGCACTTTATGGGTAATGGTTTTCATATCTTTATGCGTATCAATGCTGCGGCTGCCATTGTCCACGCCATTGATTGAGCTGTAATATTGATTTGGAATTGCCATGTACCAACCATGTGCATTATTGGCGGTTGAACCGAATACATCACCCGTTTCATTGAAGCCCAAACCCCAAGTGTTGTTGGAAGTAGTTGTCATGTATTCCAATTTACTGCCATCTGGTTTGAAACGGAAAAAGCCTTGACTGAATTTAACGGTATCGGGATTGCCACCAACGACACCTTTAAAACCTGCATAACCAACACAGCCCCACAACCAATTGTCGAAACCATAATGCAAATTCGAGGAACCTGCGTGGGTGTCAAACGTGCCGAAACCCTTGAAAAGCACTTGCCTAACGTCCGCTTTATCATCACCATCCGTATCTTTTAAAAACAACATATCGGGTGCTTGCGACACCACCAAACCGCCATTGCTGAAAACCATGCCCGTCGGAATACTCAAACCTTCGGCAAAACGGGTGAATTTATCGGCTTTTCCATCTTTATTGGTGTCTTCACAAATTAAAATATAATCACTGCCGCCCGTTTCTTTGCGCTCATTCGGATAGTCTTTTGTAATTAAAACGTACATTCTACCACGTTCATCCCATGAAAGGGCAATCGGGTGCATCACATTGGGTTCAGCCGCAAACAATTCCAAATTGAAATCTATCGGCACTTGGATGTGCTTCATAGATTCTTCAGGCGACAAGGCATTTTGACGGTATTGAATACCAGGACGTTTTTCATAATTCGGCAAATTCGCTTCTTGATACACAAATGGTTTGGGTTTCAAAGCCGCGTGTGATTGCCGTGCTTCGTCATTGACTGCCCAAAGGATACCCCTCAGTATCAAGGCATGAAAATCGGCGTTTTGCCACGTATTTTCATCGTGACCATAAGCGGTGTAAAAAACACGTCCTTTGCCGTAGCTGCGTGTCCATGTATAAGGTTCTGTTTTGGTATTGGGTTTGTCTTTAAATTGGTCGGCTTTTATTTCACGGACGGCTAAAACATTATTATCCGCTTGCAATTTGCTGTGCAAATACGTTTCATCATACACTCTAAAGGATTTTAAACCTTTAGGGCGTATGATGAAACCTATTTGCACACCAAATTGCAAGCGGATAATAATGTTTTAGCCGTCCGTGAAATAAAAGCCGACCAATTTAAAGACAAACCCAATACCAAAACAGAACCTTATACATGGAC
>JANMYC010001559.1:0-6660 GCA_031381715.1 Saprospiraceae bacterium | reverse complement strand
TCCAAACTGTGTACGTTTTACCGACTAATTTTATTTTCATTGTGTTCCAGTCTTTGAGTTTCAAAACGTCCTTTGTGGCTGTTGCTTCTACAGGATATTTTAGTTTTGGAATGTATGGAGAGCCCGTCATATCCCGCTTCAGAGAGCCTGAAATACCGATTTGGACTTGATCATTTTCGGAGCGGAGAAAAATACCCGAATCTACGACACCGTCACCCATCAGAAAGTCAGTTTGGAAAATGAAGTTTTCGTAATTAGCCTCTGTCCACAGAATAGAACCTTTTTTTTCAGCCGTACTTTTCACGAAAAGAATGCCTTTTGAGGCTGTCCACCAAACGTTTTTCTCGGGGACTTTCCATCCTTTTAGATTTTTACCAGTGAAAATTTTTTTCATTTTCGGCTCTTGGGCATGCATTGAGCTGATTGTAAAAAGCACTATCAGAAAAGCAGAAATGGTTGTCTTCATTTTAAAAGTGTATCATTTTAATAGATGAGTGAAAATTGAATGATTAGGGGAGCAAATCTAAGCAAAACTGTACACTTTTAATAACCATTTTAAAGCGGTGTTTCCCTTGATAAATCTATCCTTTTTATTTTTCTTCTTCGTCCAAAAGCGGATTATCTGGCGCTTCTATTTTATTTAAAAAATTCTCGCCCGATACTACTTTAGAGCCCGTGCGTTCTTCCAACTGCTTTCTGTATTTTCCTGCCATATTGCCACCCTCCGTTGCAGAATCCAAGTTTTCATTAAAGCCTTGGGCGTCATCTTTTTCGGCAATCATACGCGTAGTTTCTTCGCTCAATGCTGTGAAAATCAGCTCTAAAGGCGTCATGTGGTCTCTCAGGTTTTGGCTTGGCGATTCAAGGCTTTTGTGTTCTTTATGTTCAGTTGGGGTCAATCCAAAAGTATTTTTAGCAATTGTAGCTGTTAAAATGGAGTATTCCTGCCCCTCTTTAACACCTCGTTTTTCCCACTCTGCAGTCAATCTTTTTCGGGCTTCAATGGACTGCATACGGCGTTCAATCCAGTCATCGGTATAGCCTTTTGCTTTGTAAATTTCCCTTAATCGTTCAAAACCTATTTCAGGGTCTTCAGTTTCCACGATGTTGTCCGCCGATACTTGGGCCATCCACACCCTAAAAGGCTCCGCTTTTGGCGAAGGGATGGACATGATGATACGCAATACCCCCTCAGTATTGGCAACATCGGTTAAGCGATTTTTACCGTCAGAAGCGGGCATTTTTAACTGTCCGATTTTTTCGGACAGTTCGTTGAACCCCTCAGTAGTCAGCTTTTTTTTCAAATCTGACCAATATTTGCGCGGTCTATCAGTCTCGGTGAGTATTTCAATGACATCAATAATGGAAAAATACCATTGCTCATTCTGCCATACCCGCCGAATATTTTTATCTTCAAAAGCGATGAGTCTATTATCCATTCCTTCTAAAATGATGATTTTAAAAATTTATCACATCAAACTTAAAAAGAAATTGAGTAACCCATTCTAAATGAGCGGTAAAATATTTTAAAATAAAAAAAGAACCCCTCAGTATAAGCATTAAAAACTCTAATACTGAGGGGTTTTCTACTTGACAGCCAGATTCTCAAAAAACAGGAGAAAATCTTAATTTTTAATATAAAGCATCCTTTTTAAAGCCACATTTTTATCCGTTTTTAAACGATAGAAATACACACCCGAGGCTTTTAGTTCTTCATAATTAAAGCGGACTTCATTATAGCCTTTCGAAAAAGTGCGGTGTGTAGTAAAAACCTCTCTACCGGATAAGTCAATAATGCTCAATTCAGCACTCCCCTCTTCTGGCAACGTGAAAGCAATCACCGTTTCCTCCTTGAATGGGTTAGGGAAGTTTTGATAGAGCTCAAACTCGGTTTTATCAACCGAATTGGCTTTAAAACGCAATTCGATATTGTGCTCTACCCCCTCAGTATTATAGGCAAAATTGTCCATAAATGCCGCATTTAAGCTTAATAAATCGTGCAGCCAAGCTGATTCACGGGTTTTTATGGCGATTTTAATAATGCTATTTTCACTATTTAAATTTCCCTTTTTAGGGTTTGCCCAAGCAATAGACGCCACACCTTCTTTTTCAAAAACCTCAAAATTACCCTTTTCAAATTGAGGTAAATCACCTTCTATCACTTTAAACGATTCTACCTTATTTTTATCTATTTTAAGTGCTAATTGCAAGGCAACTAAAGTAGTATTTTTAATATTTAAATCAAAAACGTACTCTTTTCCAACTTCCAGTTTTTTATCTGTAAAATAAATATTTTCAATTGGCTTACTGTTTCTCACTGCTAAAGCATTTAAATCTGCCCTTGCGGAAAGGTTCACGTCGCCTACCTTTATTGCCATGAAATCAGCTTTATTCACGCTGGCTGTGAGATTAGTAAAATTAAGCACCTCGGGGAAATCATCCGCAAAAGGGTTTTTAATGTCTCTGAAAACATAGTTTTTAGGTAAAAAACGCCACGCTGTATTATTTGGGAAGCGACTAATCCGCCTCAAAACAAGGTTTCTAATTAAAAGCATATCGGAGCCATCAATTTCACCGTCACGATTGACATCGGCGGCAATCATTTGATATGGCGAAGTGAAAGGCTGTATGTCTAAAACATGCTTGCTGATAAGGGCAATATCGAATGTGGTTACGCCATTGGATACGTCATTATCCCTTTCTGCGCGAACACGATATGACCCACCCGATAATAAATTATTAAAGGCATATGCATTCGCTTGTACGACTCCTATGGAATCAGTCGGATTGTATATTTTGACCGTAGCCGTTACATTTTCACCACTTTCTCGATTGATTCCGCCAGATAATGACAGCAATGGAATATTAACACAATAATTACTATTATCTACAATTTTAATGGTTGTTGTACAGTTGCTACTATTTCCGCCTGCATCTTTCACGGATATTTGAACGGTTTTAGTACCCAAATCCGCGCACGTGTAAGTCAGCGAAGCATTAGAACTACCCCCCACCGAGTTGTCAGGGTTAAAAACCTCAGTAATTGACCAAATGAGCGCATTTTGTGGCGTACAATTATCCGAGGCGGTTGCCAAATCGATTGGTAAAATCACCGTTTTTTTATCCGCACCAATTGAAATTGTTTTATTTGTAACGCACGTTATTGTTGGTTTGGTATCATTGACAGTGATGGTTTGGACGCACGTTTTGCGCTCTTGGGTATTTCCGTTCACCAATGTCCACGTTCTTTTTAGGATATAACCTTGATTGTTCTCGGTTTTTTCATCGAAATAAAGATAATCAATCGCACATGAAGCATCTTGTAATGATGCGCCATTTCTAACAAACGGCACGCCCGTACTGGCAATAGATGTATTAAAATTGCCTTGAACACAGCTTACCACCACATCTTTTGGACATTCTACTTGGTTCAGTTCAACATTTTTAACATAAATAACCCTTTGAACGGTGGAGCTATTATTAAAAGCATCGGTAGCCGTGTAGGTGCGAATGACGATTTTAGCCGAGTTATAAGCTGATATCAAATTAAAGTCTTTATCCGCAGGAAATCCATCTGGACGTGTACTGAAAGTTTGACCATTCGGGGCTACTAAAATTTTATCTACATAAGTAAAAGTGGTTTTACTACATTCATAAATGATATTTGGAAGGCTCAAATTCGGCAAAATATTGCCATTTCTGCTCAACTCAGCACACGTAATAATGGTATCCAATGCCGCATACGTAACAGGTGCTTTAGTGTCCACTACCGTCACTTGAGTAGTACAACTGTTATTGAAATTATCGCTAACGGTTACGGTCAAGGTTTTACCTAAATCAGCACTCGTGATATAGTTACCTATTCTATTAGGTATGATGGTGTTGTAATAGCTCGCACAATAATAGTTATTATCAATGAGTAAAGATGGCCCATCAAGTATATTAATACACTGCCTATCATCTAAAGCAATGGTCAAGGTCGGTAAACATTTTAAACGACCTGAGTTCAATTGACCATTGACTTGAATAGTAAAATTACAATCGGCAGTATTCCCCGCCGCGTCCGTAGCTCGATAAGATAATGGATAAATTCCTGCACTAAAAGAAATCCCTGATGTATAAGCCTTCAAAGCATCTGTTCTACTGAAAGTAGCGACACAGTTGTCAGATACTGAGGGGTCTCCAAATACCACCATTCGGCTACACTCAAAACTACCTAAAGCGAGGGTTTGACTTGGTGGACAAGTTATTTTCGGGCTTTCATTGTCTTTTACCGTTATTTTAAAATTGCACGTACTCGAATTATTAGCTCCATCAGTAGCTTTAAAACTAACCGTTGATTCACCAACTGGAAAAGTAGAACCACTTGCCAAAAAGCTTGTCAGTGCTACTATTGCCGAACAATTGTCCGTAGCAGTGGCATTATTGAAAGTGACTTTTGCACCACATACGCCTATGTCATTATTCACTATTATTGGACTTGGGCAAGTGATTTTCGGGCTTTCATTATCTTTTACCGTTATTTTAAAATTACACGCACTCGCATTATTAGCTGCATCAGTGGCTTTAAAACTCACGGTTGATTCACCAACTGGAAAAGTTGAACCACTTGCTAAAAGACTCGTTAACGCAACTGTTGCCGAACAATTATCCGTAACAGTGGCATTATTGAAAGTAACTTTTGCACCACATAAGCCTAAATCATTGTTCACTGTTATTGGACTTGGGCACGTGATAACTGGTTTTTCAGTATCATTTAATGTCACATCAAAAGTGTATGTGCCCACGCCACAGCTATTGGTTGCGGTAAGGATTACTTTTGTTTTACCTACATTGAAAAAGGAGCCACTGCCATTGCCACTGCCCGAAGCTATTGTTGCGCCTTGAAGCTCGTAAGTTACAATGGGTGCGGGTGTGCCCGTTGTTGACGAATTATATGTAATGGCTTTACCGCACAGCCCCGTTGTGTTGTTATCCAAAAGACTGGCTGTGCTACTAATAGTCGGCAAGGTATTATTTGTTTTAACTTCAATATCTTTCAATTCGGCGCTACACCTGTTTTTATCTGTCACTGTGACAGAATATTTACCCGCTGCTAAGCCAGTCAAATCTTCCGACGTGGCATTATTTGACCATTTAAATGTGTAAGGAGCGGTCGTACCTGCCACCGTTATATCTATTGCCCCATCTGAACTACCCACACATGAAGGCGGCGTTACAACACTCGAAATAACCGGAGGGCTCAATATTTCAATCGTTTTTGAAATAGGTTGAACACACCCTGGATGAGCGGATGGGACATTGTCCGTTGCGTCGAAAGTATATTTTATGGTATATGTACCCGCGCCAATGGTCGCAGGATTGATAGTAGTAGCACTCACATTATCCACTGTAAAACTGCCTGTACCCATCGCGGCGCCCGTTCCATCGCCCAATTGAGCATTGCCAGCCAAAGTAATCAATGCATCGGAACTACAAGCTGTCATATTTAGGGGTGCTGTAATCATTGGCTCTGGATACCAACACTTATTGCTGATGCTCAATGTCGTACCTGCTCCATTATTGACTGAAATAGAATAGCCAACGCCATCTACATGAATGCCTAACAATTTATAAAGTCCCTTCGTAGCATCGTAAGTCATGGTTGTACCTACCATAATTGGTGTTGGTGCGACAGGTGGCGCGGCAGAACTTGTTGAAAATAAGCCATTTATTGCACTTACCGTCCATGTTTGACCCGCAGGCGCATTTACTTCAATCGCTTCATCAAATTGACCATTATTGAGGGTTGTTGCGTTATTTTTACACGTACAAGGGTCTTCAATTTTAGGGACAATTTCACAAATAACAGCCGTCATTTTAGTAGAAATCGGGGCAGATTCGCACAACGAAGTGACCGAAGTGACCCAAATTTCTGTATCTTTTGTTAAAACAAATGAATAATTTGCTCCTGTACTGAGGGGGGTAACGCTGCCTAAAGTTGGATCTTTATCATAAAATTTAAAACTTGTGATGCCCGTTGCATTGGGCGTGAGTTTCACAGTTTCACCGTTACAAGCCGTTTTACTTGCTATTGCATCAGGTTTTGTAGGTGGTGTACCATTATTTAAAATTTTAAAAGTGGTGGTTTGGGTGCAATTATTGGCATCTTTTACCGTAGCTGTGTAATCACCTGCCGCCAAATTATTGAAAGTCAAACCATTTTGAAAATTCGTACCATCTAAAGATACTTTTAAAGCTCCTGTACCACCACTCACAGCAAGCATTACCGAACCTGTGGCGTGCGTACAGTCTTTATCTTGCTTAGAATTTACTAAAATACTGAGGGGTAGCGGTTGATTAACAATAACACTTTTAGAAGCCGTAGCCCCATTAGAATCTTTTATTTTAATAGAGTACGTTGCAGCCGTCAAACCTGTGAATGTAAATGGGTTCATTCCAGAACTATAATTCGCACCATCGTCTTTTGAAAACTCATAAAGTCCAACACCGCCCGAAATGGTCAATTTAATTTCACCGTTTGCTCCACTATGGCACGTTACATCTTTTATTTCTGATAAAATATTTAATGAACTCGGCTCTAAAATATCCACAGTTTTTGTTTCATATTCGCATCCAGAAGCATCTTTTACCTTTATTTTATACGTTCCCGCCGATAAA
>JANMYC010001533.1:0-4109 GCA_031381715.1 Saprospiraceae bacterium | reverse complement strand
TCATCTTTTGAATTTTCTAATTTCCCCAATTGATAAGCCACTTCTGCATTCACTGAAAAGGGTGATTTCCCGATGGTGTGTTCGTAAGCAATGGATGCTTTTGGCGTGTAATTATTTTGATTAAAAGCAGTGAAAAGGTGCATTAAATCTATCTTAAGAATGTGTTGCTTATTGTCAAAGTACCTTACCATGTTATTCACCTTTAACTTTTCATAAAAGAATCCGTTGCCATTTCTTTGTTCTCTAAAACTGGGTAAATCAGCCTCTTTTTTACTGTAACCGAACAGCCTTGACGCAATGCCCCCGTATATGACGCTGTAATGAAAAGTGGGTTTGGGCTTGCTATTTTCATAAAATTCAACGCCCATGCCCACGCTCATATCCACAAACATAGGACTATATTGTTGCATTCTAAGCATTGAAAAATTTTTCTGTAAAATCTGCTTTTGAATACCAAAAACCAATTCATTTTTAACGCCTTTGAATGAAATATCTATATCTGACTTTAATGCAATATAAGTTCCATTCAGATTATTCACTTTTTTATTTTTATTAAAATACCAGCGAGGCTCAAGCACTAAACAAGTATTAGAACGGCCATAATAAGTCTTTTTTTCACCTTCTTTTGTACCTTTTAATGATGAGACAGGGTAACTCAACTGCGCACCAATCCCAGCATTGATTGAGAAACATCTATTGAATTTATATTCATAAGTATATAAATATCGTATTGATTGGAATAAAAAACTATTATTTGAAAGGCTAAATCCAATCTTAAATGCTTTTTTCACTGGCATTTCATCCATAAAATACTCGCCTAAATTTTTAACGTACTGAGGGGGTACAAAAGCCGTATCCATCTCAGTTGTCACCTTCAAAGTATCTTGAGCCAATATAATTTGTGAAAAACTAATGATGTAAAGAATTGATATAAATGATTTCATGTTGTTGATATTTAGAGTTTTTTATAATTTAGTTCCAATTTCTATATTGCTAAAAGCGGTTAGTATTGTTATTTCAGACCGCCCTGTTTTCTTATTGGCAATCGGCTCGTGGTGGTTAAAACTTATCTTTTCCTTATTTTTCGATTTTTCAGAGTAGGTCAGTTTAATTTTACTGGGTAGTATCACTTTACCAAATCCAGCTTCCAAATTATAAGTCATATAATTTGCTATGGGCGGCATGAAAAATACATCCGCCTTTTGGGCATTGATTGTGAGCTTGGATAAATCCGCATCCCCATCAATCCTGATTTTACCCGATACAGCATTGATGTCGCACGTACCCCTCAGTATCGAAAGCTGAATATCCGAGCGACTGCTCTGCAATCTGATATCCCCCTCCAAACCCGTCCCTTGCACATCACTCAATACCACATTTAGCATCATATTGCCTTTCACATTCGCCAAACTCGTTTTACAAAACTCCGCAGTCAGATTCAGATTGGCTTTCAAATCACTGATATTCAGTTTTCCAAAGTTGTTTTTTATTGAAACTGTCGTGTAATTGGGGATAAAAAGCGTGTAACGTACTCTCAATTCAGCATTCGGCTTCGGGCTATTTTTCTCAATGCCCACATAATTTCGGATATAAATGGTTTTACCAGACGTATTAATCACGTATTTCATGGCATCAATATCCGTTTTGGCATTTTGAAGATTGGGGTGTTTCGAGATTAATTCCAGTTTTAACTTTATTTCCTTGATATTCGGCATCGCTTTCAAAGTAATATCCGCCTTTTCAGCATCCACATTCAATGAAAAACCCATCGGGCAATTCACCGTTCGCTCCACTGATTTTGTCACCACTTGCAGCACGGTTTGGGCATCGCTGATACCCCCCCTCAGTATAAGCCCTAAAATCAAAGCTGTTTTAATATAAAATAGATATTTCATTGTAAAATTTTTGTTTAAAATATTGTGTTATATTTTTCATTACATCGATATATTTTATCCACCACAGAGGACACAAAGAGACACAAAGATTTTTTTAATCGCTAAACATAAGTTTTAATAAAAGAAGTCCTTTGTGCTTCTTTGTGTCCTCTGTGGTAAGTAAAACATACATTAATACTTGTTTTTTCATAAAAAAGCGATCATTTTCCTTAAAACTGACGACCGTTCATTTTCAAGTTTGGATAATTGAACCACCAAATCAGGGTCAGTATTATAATCACTCAAAGCACTTTTCAACTGGCTATACGATTGATTCAGCTTCTCCAACTCATCTTTTAGGCTTTTAAATTCCGGATTTTCGCACTTAGGCAATGCCGTTTTACAAAGTGTTTCAACCACCGCCATATCGGATTCTATTTCATTATTATCGTTTTTTAAAAGTTGATTATCCACGACTTCAGCTGATACCGTTATTTCGATTTTTTCATGATTATTTTTATTAAAAAACAAATAGCCAGCAAGGGTAAAAACCAGTAAAATCGAAGCCGCTGCCATCCAATAGAATCGGGCTCCCCCCCTCAGTATAAATAGTTTTTTTAAAGGTTTTTTGCCGATAACTAATTCATTTTCAATGCTTTGCCAAATTTTCGCAGGTGGTTCATAGGTAGATAATTCCAATAAAGCCAACCGAGACTCTATGCCCGCCCAGACTGATTCTGGAGGCTCATGCGTAGGCAATTTTTTCAATGATTGCTCTAAAATATGTTGATTCAATTCATTCATTTGCTCACATTAGTGGGTTCGATAAAATTTCTCTCAATCTCTTTTTAGCGTAAAATAATTGTGATTTTGAAGTCCCTTCCGAGATGCCCAATATCTCCGCCGTTTCTCTGTGCGTGTAACCTTCAATTTCAATTAAAGTAAAAACCGTTCTAAAACCTTCGGGCAAGCTTTGAATGGCTTTTTCCAAATATTCCGTATCTAAGGAGTTGCCCCAATCTATCTTTTCCTCTTGATACTGAGGGGGTAGTTCTTCAAATAAAACGTTGGCTTTCAATCGTTTGTAAGCCGCCCGCACCACAATAGTCTTAATCCAAGCTCCCAATGTAGATTCTCCTTTAAAACTATTTAAGCTCCTAAAAACCTGTAAAAATCCATCTTGAAGTGCCTCAGCGGCTGTTTCAAAATCGCCTGTTATGCGATAGGCAAGCGTGTACATAGCCCGTTTGTAGCGGTCGTACAAAGTCTTTTGCGCCAATCTATCATGTGTCAGACACGAAGAAATAAGTTGTTGTTCCTCTGGATTCATCAAATTTTAGAATGTATTGAATAGTGTTGTGGCATTTTAAAAAGCGTATATCATAAAGTGGTGAGGAGAGTTGTAAATGGTTGTATGGGGGGTAAAAATATCTTGAAAATATTTAGCAGAATAGCCGCTACCGAATTTACTTGGGAATGAAAAATAAATAAACTTATATTCTTCTGTATTTTAAAAGGTGTATAATTTCAAGTTTGCCCCCATAACCCCGAAGGGGGATTACACCTCAAAAGATGATAATTTTGCCCTTTTCACTCCCGATTCTCGGGATAATCCCCCTTCGGAGGTATGGGGGCAAACTTGAAAATTGGACATTAGTCTAATCTAAACTGCTTGCCTACAATCTAAATTTATTTCTCATCACTTACACCAATTTCAAACCCAAAACCAGCGCCCACATCACAGCAAAACTGATGAGCAACGACATATTCACTAATAGACCCGCCATGCGAGAATCATAATTCAATTCATCTGAAAAAGGTAAAAGCGTCATGCCAATCGGTAAGATGACACAAACGATTAAAATACTTTGGTACAATGACCGTGGAATGAAATAATAGATGAGTAAAACAGCCATAAAACCACAGAAATAACGAATGGCAAATACCTTAGAAATGGCTTTAAGCTGTTGTTTATCCAATTCAAAACTCAAATATATACCCATTAAAAGCAGTACTATAGGTTTGTTTCCTTTCGCTAAAACGTCCAAAAAATCAATGGCAATATCAGGAAAGGGAATAGATAAAGCATTGATTGTCAATCCTATAATCATCGCTTGCAATGGCGGCGAGCGCATGACTTTTCTTAATATATACCTAAAATCGACCTTGCCATGCCCCTGCCCCTTTGAAGCAAAATAACTACCCACGGTATAGACCAAACCAAAGACTACCGCC
>JANMYC010001153.1:0-6497 GCA_031381715.1 Saprospiraceae bacterium | reverse complement strand
ACCTAAATCAATCCAAGCCGTTTTATTGAGCTTATCTTTTTCTATTTTAAAACGGATGGTGTAGCGGGCTTTTCCGTTGAAATATTGCACCATTGTATCGCTTGCATTTGTCCACGAATCCAATTTATCGGTTTTAAAACTTTTAGGCAATGTGGGTTCTCCTTTTAAAAAATCAACTTGCCAAGTGCCTGTCAAGGGCATTTCGGATTTCGAGTTTCGGATTTCAGATTTTGGCAGCGTTGCACTTTTTAAAGGCTGTTTTAATACTTCTATAAAAATGCTTTCGCCTGCGAGCAAATCCAGTGAAATTTCAACTTGGTTTTCACCTATTTTTTTAAAATCAGCGGTGCTTCTTCTATTAAAAAGTGGGTTGAAAAGGCGAATGGCTTCACCATTGGCACTTAATTTAATTTTTCCACTTTGAAATTTTTGAGCAGGATTTGTGATGAAATATAAAGTACCAAATGAGGCTTTTTTACGAATGAATTGCAAACCACTTTCAGCCATCGTTTCACGGCGGATAGTTTTCGGAGTTTGCCATGCACTGAGGTTTGGAATGGTCGTGAAATTTTTAATCAACTTATCAAAAGCCGCTTGACGGTTTTCTAAATCATTGAAACCATTGACAGTTTCAGGCAATTTTTCACAAAAAACAATCGGAACACCCGCTTGTTTCAACCTATTGAGAGCCTCTAAAGTTTTTAATGGCAGATATTTAATCGGTGGTACGACGATGGCTTTATAGCCTTTTAGATTTTTAACTTGTGTCGAAAAATTAACCAATTGTCTATCAGAAACAAAGTCAAAAGTGTAGCCTTTTTGCTGCATTTCATTGGCAATTCTACCCAAAGAACCCGTGAACATACCTTCTCTCAAGATAGCATGAACATCAATCGGGTGCATTTTACTGCTGCGACCGACTGAATGCCATTGGTCGTAAATCGGAAAATAAAGCAGCACATCGTTATCAAGCGAAGTATTTTGCAAAAGCGATTGGCACCGCTCAATGTAGTTATTGAGCTGCGGCAAATGTTCCCAAAAATGGCTTTGCTGATTGAAATTGGTGGAAGCGTAAAAGAGCCACCCAGGGAATTGCGCCTCCTTCGGTGAGTAAGGAATTCCGTGGTAAAAAACGTGGTTGATACCCGACACAAACGATTCGTCAATAATCGGTTTTATCTGTTTCAAGGATACTTTAAAATGGTTGCCGAGCCAAGTAGCCGTTTCAGAAGCGACTAATTTTTTACCGCTGACATTCGCCGCTGATGATGCTAATTTCAGAATCAAGCCACCGGGCGTACCAAAACGTTTGACTTCATACTCTTCATCTTGCTTGTAAAGGGGAATATCGTAAGGTTTTGAGCCAAAAAATTCGGATTCGGGTACATCATTCAAAGCGTACAAATCGAGAATATTGGCGGGTGAGCCGTGCGACTCGTTGCGGGCTATTTTACCAAATTTATGCGCAGTTTCAACGTATTTTTTAGTAAAAACCTCCAATAAAAGGTCAGAAAGTGTCTCGTGATAATCCGACCAAATGCGTTTTTCACGGTCAGTTACGGCGGTATCTTTTGCCAAAACATCGAGGTGATTCGCGAGGTCATACCCCCTCAGTATTTTGAACTTTTCAAAGAATTTAGGCGTCCAATTGGCGCCATAAACCTCGTAAGAATCATTGTAAAATGCTCTCACGCCAATGTTTTTAATAGTAAAAAGGCTATCAAATGGTCGAAAATAATGCGTTAAAGCATCCGCATCGAAGTGGTCAACAACGAAACCTTCGCCACCTGGGGCAGCCCGTTTCACCATTTGTTTGGTTGGTGTCACTTCGAGGGCATATTTTTCACCGTCTTTTTTAATTTTAAAAGACTTAGCGGCATCTTGTTCAGTCACCTGTTTGCCACCAAAAGGCCAGCCAGTGCCGAGGCTCATGTCAATACCCAAACCCAAGCGATTGGCTTCTTTAACGGTGTATTCCAGCATCGCCATCCATTTATCGCTGAGGTACGGAATGAACTTCGACTCCTCCCCTTTTACGCCATAAATCGGGATGATGTGCATGCCCCCGAAGCCCGCTTTGGCGTAGTCTTCAAGGTTGGCGGTGATGTTTTTTTCATCGACGGCACTGCCCATCCACCACCAATACGCCCATGGTTTGGCAGTTGAAATCGGCTTTTGAGCATTTATCACGAAGGGTAAAAGGAGAAATAAGAAAAACAGCTTTCTGATGACCATTTATTTTTTTTGTAAAAATAGCTTTTCAAAAGGAATTTAATAGGTTTTAAAATGCTATAAATTTTGCATTTTTTGAAAAAAAACGCTCTAATACTGAGGGGGATAGTAAATAGCATATTATGCAAATTATAAAGGCTTATTTAATATTTTCTTCCAGTTTAGACCTTTTAAAAATAGCATTTGAGAGGATATTACACTTTTAATACAAAATTAAAATTTATATTTGCATGGATTTATAAAATTTTATGACGATTATCTCAGACTTTATTCCAAAGTTGAATCTGATTGTTTTTTACACTTTTTGATTTAAAAAATGAAACCCGTTAGAAAATATTTTCAAAAAAATGGGGCTGTCGAGCCTTCAAATGCGCCTAATTGGGGGGTTACGATTTTTGATTTAGGTCATCATATACATGCCCCCAATACGCATTATCCTGACCGTCAGCATCCAAATGGGTATTATTTCGATTGGAAAAAAGGGCGCATTTTACAGGAGTTTCAATTGCTCTACATTGCGCATGGTTCGGGCATTTTTGAAAGTGAAGGTGTAAAACCTACTTTAGTGGAAGCAGGTACTGCTTTTTTGCTTTTCCCGGGCGTTTGGCACCGTTATAAACCCTCAGACAATACGGGTTGGGAGGAGTTTTGGGTAGGTTTTAAAGGACCTTATGCGGAATATTTAATGCAACAGGGTTGTTTTAGCCCTAATTCACCTTTGATTAGTATCGGATTGAGTGCTGAACTTTTGCAGGTTTTTATGCATCTGATTAATGCCGTACAGACTGAAGATGATAGTGAAAAAGATACTTTACAATCATGTTTGACGATACAATTATTAGCACTTATTTATGCTTCGGCACTCCAAAACAAGACTGAAAAATCGGAGAGAAGCCAAATTATTCAACGGGCGCGTTTTATCATTCATGAAAATGAGGAAAAACCGCTGGATATGCCCAAGCTTGCCGAACAACTCAACGTCAGCTATGCGTGGTTTCGAAAAGAATTCAAGGAAATTATCGGCATTTCACCCGGTCAATATCATTTAAACGTGCGGGTCAATCGAGCTAAGCGGCTATTACGAGAGAGTGATATGTCGGTGGGGCAAATTGCTTATCAGACAGGTTTTGAATCTGAATTTTATTTTTCACGCATTTTTAAAAGTAAAACCGGCGTTTCACCATTACAATTTCGCCGAATGCCCCAAGCATTGATGGAGTAATATTAATTAGGATTCCCTTGATGCTAAAATTACTTTGCCCATGAGTTTTTTGAAATTTTCAATGTCTTCTGGAGACATGTTTTTCATTAATTTCCCCTCTACAATATCAATCGCCTTTTCACATTTTTCCAACATTTCCTCTCCTTTGGTCGTTAGAGTTAAGCGTAAAATACGTTTATGATTGGGGTCGGTATTCTTTTCGATAAGCTCTTTTTTACGTAAATTAGTCACCATTTCGTTCATTGACTGAGGGGTCATGCGAAAACGACGCGAAAGTTGTGCCGAGGAAAAATCGGTTGAATTTATCCCTATAAAACTTAAAATGGTATATTGAACTGGCGTAATTTCGTACTCCTCAAGATGTTGAATCATGAGGCTCGTCACCTCTACTTCAACTCGTTTGATAAAATAAATAACTCTTGCTGATGTCAACATTTGATAAGATTTTCACAAAAATAGGAAATTTGCAATATTTAGGTATAAGGTGTCCTTGTATTTGGAAAAATAAAGTTAGCATCAAAAATATTAATATATTTATAATATAAATTATAAATAATACACACGACTTGATATCCCGTATAAAGAGTCGTTTCAAACTTTTATGATATTGATTTATAGCGTATTTTCGCCATTCAAAGTTTTATTTCTACCTTCGGTCTAATTAATTTTTCCTAAAAAAATATAAAAATGGCAGCCAAAAATTTCTCTCGTCGCAATCTGGATTTTATACTTTTTGAAGTCCTCGACGTACTTTCTTTGAGCAAATTCGACTATTTCAGCGCTCATGATAAAGATACACTGAATTTCACGTTGGATGCTACAACGGACATTGCGGATAAAATAATGTCACCCAATTTTACGGCTTCTGATAAACAACAACCAGAACTGATAGATGGGCAAGTAAAAGTGCACGCGGGTGTGCATGAATTTGTGAAAACGTTTGGTGAATCAGGCCTCATTGCAGCCCCTTTTTCCAACGAATGGAACGGTATGCAACTGCCTAAAACAGTGGCATCGGCTTCGGAATTCATCCTTGGAGCAGCTCATAATAGTTTTATTATGTACACCGATTTGACAAAAGGAGCGGCAAATTTGATATATAAATTCGGTTCTCAAGCGCAAAAAGAGGTATTTTTACCTAAAATGTTATCGGGCGAATGGCTCGGCACCATGTGTTTGACGGAGACGCAAGCTGGTAGTTCTTTATCAGATGTCGCTACGACTGCCACGCCTCAAAGTGATGGTTCTTATAAAATAAAAGGTCAAAAAATATTCATTTCAGCGGGTGACCACGATGTTACGGACAATATTGTGCACCTCGTTTTAGCCCGAATAGATGGCGCACCTAAAGGTACTAAGGGTATTTCGCTCTTTATAGTTCCTAAAAACCGCAATGCTAATTCCAAATTTCAAATTTCAAATTCCAATAGTTTGGAATCTGAAATTTGGAATCTGTAATCGAACGATGTTATTTCCATCGGCATTTACCATAAAATGGGTCAAAAAGCGACGCCAGCCATGCACCTCGAATTCGGGGCAAAAGGCGATTGCATTGGCTACTTACTCGGCGACGCCAATCGAGGGCTTCCCCAGATGTTTTTGATGATGAACGGTGCTCGATTGGGTGTCGGTTTAGGCGGTGTCAATATCGCTTCGGCTGCTTATTATGCCTCATTGCAATACGCTCAGGAACGCCCGCAAGGTCGTCGATTGAATGAAAAAACTGCATTGGGTGAGCCTACAACCATCATTCACCACCCCGATGTACGCCGTTTGCTATTGTCTCAAAAGGCATTTGTGGAAGGTACATTGTGTTTTATATTAAAATGTTACCAATATTTGGATTTAGAAAAAGCCCATGATGACCCCTCAGTACAAAAGCGTTACAACGCCTTATTGGAGCTTTTAACGCCCGTTGCTAAAACGTATGGCGCAGAGGGCGGCACCCTTTCCGTCAATAATGGTTTACAAGTATTAGGTGGATATGGCTACACCGAGGATTTTGAATTGGAGCAAATGGCGCGCGATGTCCGCATCATGAGCCTTTACGAAGGTACTACGGGCATACAAGCCCAAGCCCTCTTGGGTCGTCAAATACCTTTAAATAACGGTCAATCCATGGCATATTGGCTTGAAGAAGTTATGCCAGATATAGAATCTGCTAATAAACATGCCTCGTTAAAGCCCTATTCGGATATTTTAACAACTGAAATTGAAAACTGGCAAAAGGTAACGAATCACTTACTTTCAAAAATGGGCGATGCTGAAATATTCCTTTCAGATGCTACTTTATACCTTGAAATGTTTGGGATTATGAACGTCGCATGGCAATGGTTGAGCATGGCAACTGTAGCTCAAAATACCCTTGAAAACACTCATCCACAAGGCGATGAAAAGGTGTTTTATGAATCTAAAATACAGACCATGCAATACTTTTATCACTATGAAGTACCGAAATTAAAAGGCTTAACCACGCGTTTATTAGACCCCTCAGTATTGACGGTGTTTGATGATGAAAAAGAAATTTTAATGTAGTGCGGAACTCAAGTTCCAATTCCCTAACCACATAATTCCCTGCGAATCACTCTGATTTTTCACGAATTTCACGAATTATTCTATTTAAAAAATTAGAGCAATTCGTGAGAAATTAGAGCAATTCGTGGATGACGTAAAACGTGAAAAAATACAATTTTAGCCCGGGCCCAGCTATGATACCCCCCTCAGTATTGGAGGAAGCAGCGGAGAGTTTGAAGGAATATAAAAATATGGGCATGTCATTGGCTGAAATCAGCCACAGAGCACCCGCTTTTTTAGAAATCATCGAAGAAGCGACTGATTTAGTGAAGCAACTTTATGGCTTAGGAGATGATTTTGAGGTAATTTGGGTGCCCGGTGGAGCATCTCAGCAACTCGCCATTGCGCCCATGAATTTGGTCAGCCCTCGCCAAAGTATGGCAATTGTGGACACGGGTTACTGGGCAACTAAAGCCATAAAAGCGGCTTCCGAAATATGTAAAGTCCACGTTTTAGGCTCTTCAAAAGA